>JBBQSL010000007.1:0-39525 GCA_038213895.1 Kiritimatiellales bacterium
GCGGTCGTGTCTTTGCTACGGACTTCTTTCAGCTCAGTTCCTTACGGTTCCGGCCTTGTCCTGCACTACGTTTGCTGTCACTGCTTCACGATCATTTCCTTTCAAATGATAAGTTCATGCCCATGCTGGGCACACTAGGGATGGCTCGCCGAGCCGTCTGCGGCACTTGCGGCGAAAGTGCCCTACCATCAGGATGCGTCAAACTGAATCGAAAGCGCTCGAACCAACCCTACCCCCCAAGAAACTGCTGAGCGGCGAATTTTCCGAGGTTTGAAAAATTTCAAGGTCACGCCCGCAGACAGTTGAAAAATTGGCCAGCAGGCGATCGCGCACAGTTTCCATTGTCGGGCAAGCCTCTCTCAGTATGGTTTTCATGGAGGCCACCGGCTGACCGACCAGTCCGCAGGGGACAATGGTCTGAAATCCAGAAAGGTCGAGATTGACGTTAAAACTCATGCCATGGAACGCCACCCAGCGTTTAAGGCGAAAGCCAATGGCAGCTACTTTCCCTTGATCGGTCCATGCGCCATTCTTTTCTTCGCGCCGAAATCCTTGAATGCCGAAATCTGCGAGCGTGTGCAATGCGACCTCTTCGAGATTCCAAAGATAGCCATGGGCATCGGCTTCAACACCGCCAAGATAAATGATGGGATAAAGCACCCACTGCCCTGGCGCATGATAAGTGACATCGCCGCCGCGCTCAGCGTGAAACACCTCAATGCCCAATGCTTTATATTCTTCAGGCGTTTTGAGTAGATAATTGTCACGCCCGCGATTACCAAGCGTGATAGACGGGGTGTGCTGTAAAATCAAAACAACGTCAGGGATTTCATTGCGCTGCCGCGCCGCGAGCAACCTATGCTGCAGGTCGAGACCGGACTGATAGGGAACCAGCTCATCAAACTGCAGGGCCCAGGCATTCATAATTAAAAAGGGCGGCCAAACCGCCCTTCCGGTTAATCCTCTTCGACCTCTTCGCCTTCGTCACAGTTCTCGGCGTATTCTTCGGCACTCATGAGGTTGTCAACGTCTTCCTCTTTGCGCACTTCGATTTTGAAAAGCCAGCCGGCATTGTAGGGGCTAGCATTAATCATATCCGGCGCATCTTCGAGATCGGCATTCACTTCTACGATCGTTCCGGCCACCGGAGCATAAATATCAGAGGCGGCTTTCACCGATTCCACCACAGCCACTTCATCGCCGGCTTCAACTTCGCGACCCACGTCGGGCAACTCAACAAAGGTGATGTCCGAAAGTTGGTTTTGGGCAAAATCAGTAATACCCACTGTGGCTATATTTTCATCAATCCGCAACCACTCATGAGTCGTTGCATAGTACAGGTCATTCGGTATCGCCATTTTTCTCTCCTTCACTGAACACTTCTATTACAAAACTGGAGGCGCGAAGCGGAATTGAACCGCTCTAGCAGGTTTTGCAGACCCGTGCCTAACCTCTCGGCCATCGCGCCCTCGTTAAAGGCAGACCAATGTAATGAGCTGAACGATTGTTTAAAGGAAAATTTTTAAAAATCGTAATTTAATTTAGGGGTGCCAAATAGCGATCTCACTGAAGCACGACGTTATCAATGAGTCGCGCACCTGAAAATTTAACCGCCAGCACCGCTAAGGCCAGATTTTCTATTTTTTTAATAGGCTGAAGTGTTTCGTCATCAACAAGTTCAACATAATCAACTCGCCCAGCCGTTTTTTCAATTACAGCGCGCATCTCCGCCTTGATTTTCTCCGCATCGCGCTCCCCTGCCGCAAACAGGGCCTTTGCCTTTTCCAAGGATTGGAACAGACAGACCGCTTCCTGGCGCTCGGTAGGCGTGAGATATTTGTTGCGGGAGCTCATGGCGAGCCCGTCAGTTTCGCGCACCGTCGGCCCCGGTACCACTTCAACTGGGAAGTTCAAATCGCGTACCATACGGCGCAGAACACATAACTGCTGGGCATCCTTTTCGCCCAGCACCATAAAATCCGGCAGGACGATATTCAGCAACTTAGCGACCACGGTGCAAACACCACGGAAATGCCCCGGTCGTGCCGCGCCGCAGAGAACGCCCGACAGATCCTCTTCGGACAACCAGATACTATGACTGTCGAGATACATATTCTCCGGCGTTGGATAAAACAGAAAATCAACGCCTGCCTCGCGGCAAAGCTTTTCGTCACGCTCAAAGTCACGCGGATAAGCATCGAGATCTTCGTTCGGCCCAAACTGCGATGGATTCACAAAAATACTGACGACCACCGCATCCGCCCGTCTTCGAGCAAGTTTCATCAATGAAAGATGTCCTTCGTGCAGAAACCCCATGGTCGGGACAAAACCGATATATTCACCGGATTGACGCAATAATTGCGCTTGTTTTTGCATTTCTTCAGGTTTCGTAATGATTTTCATAGTCAGGGTGCCATTCGGACGTTAATTTTATAAAAGCCGTCAGGGTTTGCGCTATGCACGGTATCGGTATAACCCGCCTGTGGCCAGATTATATTCGTTGCCAAAGGCTGAAAGCCATTCTGTAAATTAGTCTGCCAGTAAACCGAATAAACCCGCCCCGAAACCGCGCCCCACCGGATCTCGGCTCCACCGGACGGAATAGCCAATGAGCTGATATTTAAAAATGACTGACTATTGGTCGGAATCGTTCCCGCTATATATTCTTGCAGATTACTAAAGCCATCGCCGTCCGGATCAGCCCCGGCCACCGCATTCGTGATCCCATTAAAATATTGAAGCTCCCAACTGTCTGACAGCCCATCGGCATCGGCATCCGGCGTAGAGATCTCTGTCCCTAAAAACCCAACGTCGTCAATATTCCAGCCGGAATAAGTAAATGCATTGGCACTAACAATCTGATATCCCCAGCGAACATAAACCGTTGCCTGCCGGTCTGCTACGCTGGAAATACTATTCGTTTGTCTGCTCCAGTTCGTACTGACAATTTCGAGGTAATTGGGGTTCGTAAAAATCCGACTCCATGTCGTTCCGTTAGTTGAAACCTCAATAGTGGCAGAAACAAACGATGACCAATCTGTATTAAGCCAGCGCTGGAAGTGCAAAACGACATTGGTATAACTGGAAAAATTCAACGGCCCGACTGTAAGGTAATTAGGAGTAGCTGGGATCGTTGAATAGTCACCATCAAGATTCACACCGAAAACATTAGCTCCCGTAACTCCGTTGAACGGATCAGGTTTCCCATGAGAGACTCCTCCCTGCCCTGCTGGATGGCCGAACGCCCACTCACCCTGCATCGTCCAGCCGGGATTGGTATCCAGCGAAAAGAAATAAACATACGGCGGCACCATGGTCAGACTGGCCGAACGGGTTATGCCAGCGCCGCGTGTTGTATTAGAAAACGTGATCGTGTCAGAATAGGCTCCCTCAGCCAAAGCGCCCGTATTCACACTGACGATTACATTTGTCATCGCGCCTGCCGCCAATGCTCCATTGGTTGCAGAAAAAACCACCCAATTGCCAGTTTGTGAAGCCGTCCAGTTAATCGCGTTAGTGCCTGCATTCATCAGCACATACACCTGATTCAGCGGTGAGGAAACTCCGCCAACGGGTTTTACAAACGTCGCCCCCGTCAAAGGAGTGACACTAAGTTCCTGATCATTATCAGTAATCGTTGCAACCACTTGCTGCACACCGATTTCTATCCCGTTCACTACGGAGATGACATCTACTACGATAGTCTCATTACCTTCGTAGATCGTGTCTTGAACCGCCGTCAACAGAATAGAACCCATCGTACTACCGGCCGAAATAACAATATTCGTCCCCGACGACGTATAATCATTCGTCCTTGTCGCGGTACCTGAAAAAGCGAGATTCACCGTCACCGACAACGCAGATACCGAAGACAGCGTGGCCGTTACTCTAGCTACGCCGCCAGATTCTGCCATCGGACTGCCGGACAGGCTTAGCGTCATCGGCGGTACCGTACCGCGATACTCGGCCAGCACGGTCTTCATCTGCCGGATAGTACGAGCATTGTCGCCATCCGTTGCATGACCGGTCGCATTCGTGCTGTTGCCTATATAGTTAATGCTTGGGTTAGAAAAATATGGAACCCGTTTGTAATCATAAGGATATCCATCGTCATTAAAATCTTCGTAGGTCATAATACTACAGTAACCGATTTTAGGAGATACTCGTGTATCGCTCCACTGCCAGCCAGCAGAATAAGAGTACACTCCGTCGGTTCCCGGCTGAAACGTCTGCGTTTTCGAGTGGTTACAGCCCATATTATGGCCCCACTCATGCACCACGGTATAAGTAGAATCGCTCTGCTGCACACGAGCCAGACAGAAGGCATAACTAGGTCGCCCCCCTGTGCTAGTCAACAGCCAGCCCAGCCCGCCGACCTCATCTGTAGATTCAAATAAACAAATAAAATCTGCGCCATATAAATCTCTCCACGATTGGACTTCATCCATCGCGCTATTTGTTCCACCGCTGCGCGTCAGATTATACAAATCTGCATCGGCATTCACTTCGGTATAATTTACTTCCGCACTGTGAACCAAATTTAGATACACCTGCGTGTTCGAATTGGTATGGGCTTCGTTGGCCTTCTGCATAGCCATCCCAATGTTGTTATTCATGCCATTCGTTCCGCCTTCAGAGATTCTGGCGGCCGGTGTATAAACAATCATTACATCCACCACGATCGATCCTACCGGTGCATCCGCAAGGGCAACCGGTGATAATACCGCAGCCGCCGCGACAGACACCTCCGCCGCCGCATCGCCAGCAGGCGGAATCATCGGCTCAGCCCCTTCAAGTATAATGCTGTTCTCACGATCCACCTCCACCGCATAATGGCCGCCGGTTTCTGGCTTATATCTCACATAAAAATCAGCCCCGCCGATCACCTGCACCGAAGCCCGCAGTTGACCGCCACAGTATGAAAGATAAACCGTCCCTTCCCGCCCGTTCCTCAAATGAGCCGTCATGCCAACCGCACCGTTCGGATAGCGGGTAACATTGCTAATTTCCGCATAGAAAACGACATCGTCAAACAAGGCCAGCTCGATATGATCCCCAGTCTTTAGAACCAGATTCGGAGCCATGATTTTCTCGTCAGGAAAAATACGTCGTACCCGCTTCGCGGCAGGCGTGCGGCTCGTCCAGGGCATATCTGTCGCCTCGCCACTCTGGATCAAAACCACAGCCTCAACATTCGAAGAACCCATCTGCATAACAGGTACAGAAGACTGGATTTCTTCCGGCTTTAAATTTTCCGGCGGTTTAACCGAGGTGGAGGACGGCTCCACTTTCGCCGATAAAGAATCCTTGGGTAATACCGGATAAAAAAACAAAAACCCCGCCGCGCAGACAGCTAGAATCAGCAGAGTTATCTTAAAAGATCTCATTCGTCTCGAATCTACCAGAAAGGTCTGGAAAATAAAATCTAGAGCGGAATTATTTTTATGATTACGGAGCCAGTTGAACGTTGATTTTGTAAAAATTATGCGATTCCGCATTGTGCACGGTATCGGTATAGCTCGACTGCGGCCAGACGATATTCGTTGCCAAAGGCTGAAAGCCATTCTGTAAATTGGTCTGCCAGGAAACAGAATAAACCCGTCCGGTGACAGCACTCCACCGAAGGACAAAGCCGCCAGTCACTGGGTCAAACGAGGTAATCTTAAACCATGAAGCCAGATTGGTCGGATTAAGCCCCGCAATATACGCCTCCAGCACCGTATTAACCCCGTTCGACGCCATTGCCGCCGGATTCGCATTGGTTATACCGCCAAAGTATAGAGTCTCCCATTCATTCGGCAGACCGTCGTTGTCTGTATCATTTTCGTTAGCAGAGACTTCCAGCGTAAACGACGGCCCAAGGGCGTGTTCAACCGCGTTGGTATCCGTCAGCACTGCTGCTAAGGTATGCGTTCCCGCCGGCAGATTCGTTAACGTCGTATAATGCACGGGCTGTCCTTCCAGCTCAGGATTCGTTGTTTCCTGCGTACTGATCGAATTGACCCAGATTCCGTTTGTGTAAAAACTACCGACCACATATTCCAGCCGGATATAAATTGGCTGCTCGGCATAGGTCGACAAATCGATCGCAATATCGCTCCAATCCACAGTTCCAGCTCCAGCCCAAACTTCAGAATAAGAACTTCCATTGGTCGAAAGCAATACTCGAAACACATCAGAACCCAAGTTAAACTTAGCGTTTAAAACAAGACGAGTTGAAGACGTTGGAGTAATCGTATTTTTTGAGGTTATATAGTCAGTCGTTCCTCCGTATCCATCAGGAATAATATAAAAACAATTCCCCACTCCGGTAACATTACTAACAGCCCATTTTTTATTATCCCAAGATGTGGATGTAACATTAAACCCATCAAGATCTTCGCAGTCATCCCACTCCGTCGTAACTTCCGAAAACCGGCGCGAGGCGAGCGTGGAGTCCACCGCAAAGGGCTCCCAGTCGTACCAGTCACCGGAAGTCATAGCCAAATCATCCAGCCAAATACCGCCATCCGGATAATAACTTCCATTCGAAAGGGCGAATTTCAGTCGAACCTGTTGCCCGGCATAGGTTGAAAGCGAAACACTCCGACTAGCCCAGGTTAAAGAATAGTTATTGTTATTTGTAAAAACCGTACTGTACGACTCACCGCCATTCGTAGAGACCTCAACCGAGAAGGTTGCAGTTCCCAATCTGCGCGAAAACCAGAACGTTAATTGTGTTGAATCATCAGGAACAAAGATCGGGTCTAATACCATCGATGACGGGCCGTTGGACCCAGAAAACCAACCGTTGCCGGTGTGGCCAGCCGAGACAACACTCCACCCAGAATTGACTGTCGGAATTATAGACGCATTCGACTGCCAGCTTCCGACCTGTTGCTCAAGCCGTTTAATGGAAAGCTGCGAAACCTCAGACTCACGACGCTTGGGCAAAATCCAACGCACCTCCGCGGAACCTCCCGCCGCACCAGAAACCGCGCTGGTTTGCGGAAAGGCCACTAACTCCGGACGAAGCGCAGTAACGCCCCCATCTAAACCACCTCCGGGAATCCCACTGGAAGCGAACCACCCATTATTCACCCCGCCCCAGCCATAATTGATGTGGTACGTTGTCACCCCATCGTCCACCATCAGGCCGTCCGCCACAACGGCATGACCCGGGATCGAAACAATGCAGGGAAAGCCCGCGCGCAGATCCACCTCCATCGAAGCAATCATCCCTATCGACGTGGTGTAGGATTCAATCGACTCAAAAAAGAAATAGTCCGCGAGCCGATTGCCTAGTGTTGAAACGGAACCACTCGTTCCACCGGCTTCATAGTTCACTCCGGCAGCGACACCAAGCTCATACATCAGCTCTCCCACAGCATCCTGAGTCACCTGAGGATCACTTGGCGAATGAGCAACCTGCATATCCTTCCAGTCATAGGCATCAGAGAACACAGCACTATGCAACCCGGTCACACTTCCCGAATTATCGGTATATGAACGAGATCCGGCTCCGTAATAAGGCCAGTGGTGATAATTCAAAACCTGAGCAAACGCAGTCGGCACACACCCAACCGGAGCACGGTTATCATAACCATTTAATCCTCCCGAAACAGCAGGACATAAGAGATTATACGGATTATTTTGATTCCAGGATGTTTCAAGAAACGGACCGTACAGTTCTGTTTCGGACAGAGGTGTGTCGGCCATGGCTAATGGAAACGACTGCGCGGGCTTAGACTGGGCTAACTCCTCTTCCATGCGGGCGCAATAGCTCAAAAGCATCGCCCGGAATGTATTTTGCGGATCATCCGTTAAATCGACAGAAGAGTCAGCGCTGAACGAAACCAGTAGCGGAAGACAATCATCCGAATTCAGAACGAGATACCCTCTAGGCGACAACTGCATCACATAAACCGAATAATCGGTTCCAAGGTTTGGAAATTTTTCAACGGACTGAATCACCGGACTGGCCTTCGACATCACGGGATTGCTCTGCATCCAACGCAGTGCCTGATCCACAGCAACCTCTTGCGAAAGCGGGGCTCCAACTACTATCCCATGCAAAAACCACACGAATAAGAGCATCCACTTTTTCACCGATTGACTCCTCGCTTGCCTACGATTCTACAAAAAACCACGACTATAGACAGGAATAATTTAAATTAACCCTCCGGAAAGGCGGACGCTTCGACCTCTTTTTTATAGGCCGCCAGCGCCGACTGAATCTGCGGCTGAAGGTCAGCAAACTTTTTGACGAATCCCGGAACGTGGCCATGGCTCATGCCAAGTAAATCGGTAAAGACCAGAATCTGCCCGTCACAATGCGAACCGGCACCGATTCCAATGGTTGGAACCGTCAGCGCGGCGGTTATTTTCTGTGCCAGCTCCGCCGGTACGCATTCAAGCACGATCGCGAAAACCCCGGCCTGCTCCAGCGCCAGCGCATCGTCGATCAACTTACGCGCTGACTCTTCAGTTTTTCCCTGCATCTTAAAGCCGGTTTCTTTGACGCTCTGCGGCGTCAGGCCGATATGTCCGAGTACCGAAATCCCATTGGCGATCAGCTTCTCGATCAAATCAGCCCGCATCGCGCCGCCTTCAATTTTGACAGCATCAGCTCCGCCCTCTTTGATAAAACGTCCGGCATTTTCCAGCGCGTGCTCCAGCGTGCCTTGGTATGACATGAACGGCATATCGGCGACAATCAACCCCTCCTTCACGCCGCGCGCAACGGCGGCGGTATGATGCACCATTTCGTCCATCGTCACTGGCAACGTCGTTTCGTAACCGAGAATGGTCATCGCCAGCGAATCGCCGACCAGAATCAGCGGAATACCTGCTTCGTCCACATAACGAGCACTCAGCCAATCATACGCCGTCAGCGCCGTGATTTTCTGCCCGCCCTTGAGTGCCTTGATTTTAACTGCTGTTTGTTTCATACTCACCACTTATCCACAAAAAGCCGGACACCATCATTATTGGACATATCGGCAAGGATTTTCTGTACGGGTTCATTCGTGCCGGGCAGTACCAGTTCCGGACGGACATCAGCTAGCGTCTGCACGACGAAGCGGCGCTCCGCCCAGCGTGGATGCGGCACCTGTAGCAGGTCGCTGTCCACTACCTCGTCACCGGAAAAGATAAGGTCGATATCAATCGGTCGTGGTGCGTTGCGATCCTCCGTCCGAACCCGGCGCAGGATTTCCTCAATCTTTTTAATCTTCGGCAGCCACTCAACCGCCGTGTACGGGCTTTGCACAATCAGTGCCGCGTTGAGAAACTTCATGGATTTATATTCCGGTTTCATGCCGATCGGTTCGGTTTCATAGACCGGCGACTGGTCAATAAACTGCACCTTAGGCTCTAGCAGGATTAGCGTTTTGGCCTGACTCAACAGACGCAATCGTCCGCCCATATTTGATCCCAGACAAAATCCAGTCTCCATAATCCTAAGCCTCTTTCGCTTCCAAGAACGCCAAGACCTGCTCCGGATGTTCTTCCGCCTTTTTAACTTTTTTCCAATGTTTGGAAACGAGGCCTTCAGGATTAATAATTACCGTCGAACGAATCGTACCGGTTGTTTCTTTGCCATATTGAATCTTTGCACCAAAGGCGTCGTATTGGCGCATCACACTGGTGTCAGGATTGGAAAGCAAAACAAACGGCAGTTTGAATTTTTTGATAAAATTAACATGCGAGGTCAGACTATCCTTACTGACCCCAAGCACCACCGCGTTGAGCTTTTTAAACTTCGTCCGCAATTCACTGAATCCGCACGCCTCTTTGGTGCAGCCGGGCGTATCGTCTTTCGGATAAAAATAAAGTACCACCGTTTTGCCGACGTAATCGGCCAATGAATGTTCTTTTCCGTCACTGCCCTTCAGCGTAAACGCCGGAGCTGGTTTCCCAATTTTTACAGCCATCACATACCTCCTTCAGAGGAATATCGAATAACGAACAAGAAACTCCGAATTAAGATTTCCTGTAAGCCCTTCGACATTCATCATTCCTTGTTTAATATTCTACGGTTCCCATAAACACATGCTCAGCCGGGCCTGTCAGCGTCACTTGACACACGCCCTCATCCAGCAACTCACCATCAACAGTCAGCACCTCACCGCTGGCAACATACACCTTCACAGGCAGGGTCACCCAGCTGTTCTTTGCAGCAATCAGCGCACAAGCCGTCACACCCGTCCCGCAAGCCGCCGTCTCATCTTCCACGCCGCGTTCATACGTACGCACCCGAAGCGTACCGTCCGGCGAAACTTCCATAAAATTAACATTTGTCCCCGCCGGAGCGAAATCCCGATGATACCGCACGGCCGAACCGGTTCCGCAAACATCCACACCGCTCAGCTTGTCGGTACGTATGACCACATGCGGTACGCCGGTGTTCACAAAATTATAAGTTAGCGCCCGATCTTCCCGCTCAAGCGAAGCGCCCATTTTCCACCCCGTCGGCTCCGTCATCCACAGTCGGATGCCATCCGGCAGAATCTCAGCCTTAAGCAGGCCCGCCTGAGTCTCTACCGTCATATTCTCTTTGGCGGCACCCAGCTCAAACGCCAGCCGTGCAACACAACGAGCTCCATTGCCGCACATATCAACCTCACCGCCGTCCGGATTAAAAAAACGCATCCGAAAATCCGCCGTCGCCGACTCCTGAAGCAGAATGACGCCTTCCGCGCCGATTCCTGTATGACAGGCTGCGATACGGGCAATAAATGCCTGATCGGCGGCAGGAAAGCTGCCGCACCGGTCGTCGAAAAGCACGAAATCGTTCTGCGCTCCGTGCATTTTCCAGAATTTAATTTTCATCCTATATTCCAATCTTCCAATTCCCCATTCCCTCGTGATAGCTTCTGTCCGAATGAACGCCCCATTAAACAGCACTGAAGCACGGAAAGAAACAGAAAAACTACGTGCTGAAATCGAGCGGCACAACCGCCTCTATTATATCGCAGCCACCCCCGAAATCTCTGACCGCGACTACGACGCGCTCCTTAAGCATCTCGAAACCCTCGAAAAGCAATTTCCCGAACTGGCGACATCTGACAGCCCGACCCGCCGCGTCGGCGGCGAACCGCTCAAAGGATTCGAAAATATCCGGCATACCGTACCGATGATCAGCCTCGCCAACACCTACAACAAAGAAGAACTGGTCGAATTCGACGGACGTGTCCGCAAACTGCTCGGCGGAACGCCGTACTCCTACGTCCTCGAACCAAAAATCGACGGCGTCGCCATTTCGCTCCGCTACGAAAACGGACGACTCATTCGCGCCGTCACACGCGGCGACGGGACGACCGGCGACGACGTAACCGTCAACATCCGCACCATCAAATCCATTCCGCTACGGCTTTCCAACAACCCGCCGGAAGTGCTCGAAGTACGCGGTGAGGTTTACATGACGCGCAAAGGATTCGCCGCACTGAACGAAGAACGACAGGAAGCCGGGCTCGAACCATTCGCCAATCCGCGTAATGCCTGCGCCGGATCGCTCAAACAGCTCGACCCGCGCATCGTCGCCGCCCGCCCGCTCGACGCCCTCTTCTACGGCCTCGGCGAATGTTCAGCCATTTTCGAAACGCACGAACAAATGCTCTCCTCTTTTACGCAATACGCAATACGCAGTACGCCCACCTATTGGCCTTGCACTGAGATCCAAGAAGTTCTCACCCAACTCGATACCCTGCAAAACATGCGGAACAGCTTCCCGTTCGAGATGGACGGCGGCGTAATTAAAGTCAACCAGCGAGACCTTTACGAAACGCTCGGCTCAACCGCCAAAAGCCCGCGCTGGGCTGTCGCCTATAAATACGAACCCGAGCAGGCCGAAACGCTGCTCAAAGAAATCACCATCCAGATCGGCCGCACCGGCGTACTGACGCCTGTAGCCGAACTCGAACCCGTTCAGCTTGCCGGAACGGTCGTCAAACGCGCCACGCTCCATAACGAAGACGAGATTAAACGCAAAGACATTCGAGTCGGCGACCGCGTAATTGTCGAAAAGGCTGGCGAAATTATTCCGGCAGTCGTTCGCGTCGTCACCGAAAAGCGCACCGGTAAAGAACAGCCGTTCGACATGCAGGCCGCCTGCCGGTTACTCGGGATTAATCCGGTTAAAAACGAAGGCGAAGTCGCTTGGCGGATCGACGATCTGCACCACCCCGCCATGCTCAAACGCTGGCTAACTTATTTTGCTTCGCGCAACGGCATGGATATCGACGGACTTGGCGAATCGATCGTTGAGCAGATCGTCGACGCCGGACTGGTCAAAGACCCTGCCGATCTCTACGACCTAAAAAAAGCGCAACTGCTCGCTCTCGAAGGATTCAAAGAAAAGAAAGCGCAGAACCTGATCGACGGCATCGAAGCTAGCAAAAGCCGTCCGTTCGACCGGATTCTCTTCGCGCTCGGCATCCGCCATGTTGGTAGCGGCTCGGCGCGAGTGCTGGCGCAGAGTTTTCCAACCATTGGGAAACTAATGACCGCAGACATCCAAACACTGGAACAGATCCGCGACATCGGCCCAGTCGTTGGTAAAAGCATCTGCGACTTTTTCCAGACTTCGGAAAATCGCCAGCTCATCGAACGACTACAAGCCGCTGGTGTTAACTTTGCGCAGACGGCCAAAACCTCCAGTGATGAATTCGCTGAACTGACGTTTGTGTTAACCGGCACGATGGAAAGCCTGAGTCGCGAAGAAGCGGGCGAATTAATCCGTGCCCGCGGCGGCGAAGTCAGCTCCAGCGTGTCTAAATATACGTCCTATGTCGTCGCCGGTGAAAAAGCGGGCTCCAAACTGACCAAAGCCGAAGAACTCGGCGTGAAGGTGCTCGACGAAACAGCCTTCCTAAAACTGCTCGGCGGCAACCAAAAGCAAAAACCAAAAGTCGGACAGGGCGAATTATTTTAACGACAAAATCATGGCCGACAAAATCATTGAGAATCAAAGAAGGAGTCGCTTCCTATAAAAAGCATGTCCGACAACTTTTCGCCCATACCCGTCTGAAGTGTGTCCAATGGATCTATTTCAACCAGTCCACGATTCAAATGATCACTTTAAAAAAATGCTTTTGTCGGCCATGATTTTGTCGTGACTCCCAGCATGTAAAGAAATCCTATCCAATGCGGTTTGATTAGTGTTAATTAGTGCAAATCAGTGGTTCTAAAGAAGGATTCAAAAAAATGGCTAAAAAAGTTGGGTTAGGTCGCGGGCTCGATGCGCTCATTCAGGAAAAAAAGGTAGTAGCGCTCGTGCTGAATGCTCCCACCCCAGACAACCATGGCATCACAAAAATTGCCGTCGGCAAAATCAAAGTCAATCCGCTGCAGCCGCGCCGCATCTTCCGCGACGAACAGCTCAACGAGCTGATTGATTCCATTAAAGAGCACGGCATTCTCCAGCCACTGCTCGTCCGTCAAAAAGAAAAACATTTTGAACTGATCGCTGGCGAGCGCCGCCTGCGCGCCGCCAAAGCCGCCAACCTGCCGGAAGTACCCGTTATCCTGCTCGATATCGGCGACCAAGAAGCGCTTGAAATCGCGCTGATCGAAAATTTACAGCGCGACGATCTTAATCTGATGGAAGAAGCTGAAGGCTACCGCGAGCTGGCCGACAAATTCGGTCTCAAGCAGGACGAAATTGCCAAACGCGTCGGCAAAGCCCGCGCCAGCGTCGCCAATATGCTCCGCCTGCTCGATCTACCAGCCAGCATCCGAAAAATGCTCGAAAGCGGACAGATTTCCGCCGGACACGGTAAAGTTCTTCTTGGCGTAGCGATTGATACGGAGAAAGAGCTGCTCGCCCAGCGGATTTTGCGCGAAGGACTCTCCGTCCGCACCTTGGAAAAAATTATTGAAAGGCTCAAAAAGCCGGGCAAAAAACCGCGCGCCGAAAAAACAGATCTGCCCCTGGATTATGTCCGCCACCTCTCCGAAAAACTACACCAGCACTTTGGCACCGCCGTACACATCAGTTCAACCAAAACGCTAACCAACGGCAAAAAAGTCAAAGGCTCGATCCAGATTGACTACTACAACAACGAAGACCTGACCCGCGTCCTCGAGATCCTCGGCATTAGTTCGGATGATCTGTAGCCATTCGTACATTTTGTCGCCCTCAAAGACCGGCTGAAGCCGGAACTACATACCTAACCATGCGCTCACTGCATCATACATTCTTTATCAGATCAATCCGTCTGAAGGCGGCACTACATGTCTGCCCACAACCATCTGACTCACGAAACATGCAGTCTCTTTCGCCGATCAGTTAAGGTATGTAGTTCCGGCTTTAGCCGGTCGGTGTAACGGATATTGCTCATCCACGCCTTCATCCGAGGTCGGTGATACCGAAGCAGAAAAAAGTGTCAGTGAGGAATGGCACTAAGTTAAAGCTTTTTAGTCTGGCATCATTAGCCAATTAAAATCTTATTCGCTACGACGAGACCACACTGAGAAATCATGCCGCCTGAAGGTGAAACTACATACCGTTTAAGCCAAAAGCAAAGGTTCGTAGTTCCGCCTTCAGGCGGTTTGTTGCCAAGGGATTCAAGCCTGCTGAATCCTCTTAACTTAGTGCTATCTGTGTCAGTGAGCACATCCGTGCATTTTATAAAATTCGATTTTTCATTTCCACCCATCGTTCCACCCATCCGGCTATGTGGACTTCTTTTTCGCATCGCCGAGCTTGAGCGGATAACAACCAGCGGGCGGCACAGCTTTGTTTCAAGGAGATAAGCAACGCGCAGCTCCGCTCCCTTGCCGCCGCACGGGATACCTTTTGTCGGCAGGATTCAAAACGGCGTGGCTCGAAATACCGCTTCCCGCACGCACTCCAAAAGTTCAGACGACGTTCCATCGCACGCCGAAAATCTCATCCTGTTAAAACCGAATATCATGCGTGTTTGGTATGATAAAAAATCAGTCGGTACTGCCGAATGTTACACTGGTGATGCCTGCACCGGCGCAAACGTTCAAAACATCAATCACCCGCTCATGAACCGACTCATCCTCGGCAACAATGGTAATCATGGCCAAAGTGTTCGCCAGCTGAGAAGCCTCGCGATATCGCGTCAGCGTATTCTCCAGCGCCGCCAGATCAAGCTTCGCCGGGTTGGAGTAAACTTTTCCGTTCAACACAATCGAGCCGCTGGCCAGCACTTCAATGATTTGCTCATCCGGCATTTTAAGCTCTTTGGTCTGCGCCACCTGACCGGGCAATGTCAAACTTAGATCCGCCTCGGAGCGTTTCAGGGAGGAGCTGACCATGAAGTAGATCAGTAGCAGAAAAACGCAGTCAATCAGCGGTGCTATCTGCAACCCGACTTTTTCATTGATCAACTCGTCCAGCCAGACTTTCATTTTCGGCCTCCCGCTGAAACCAGCCGATCCAGCATGCCTTGCGCGATCTTTCCTTCAGGGGTCGCCACGACATCCGCCTTGGACACCATTTCCCGCAGCGTCTTGATCATATCATCGCGCCGTCCAAGTTTTTCCAAACAGCGCACGCTACCTTCATAGGCTTTCGCGACCCACTCCGTATAGCCTTCATACAACACGTAGATCCTTTGGAAAAAGGCAAAAGCTTCATCGGGCTTGCCCTGTGCCTCCAAACAAATGCCGATCCCATAAAGAGCCTGAGGAATCAACGGACCGCGCCACTCCCGGATCATAAATAGTTCGTTATAGGTTTTAATCGCACTGTCATACTGTTTTAAAAGCCGCAAGGCATCCGCCTTCAGCTTAAGCGTCAATCTGATTGGCGGTTGATACCCGAATCGTCCGATGATTTCCTCCGCCAGAGCCACGGCCTCCATATATTTCACCTCTTGAATCAAAGCGTTCAGCTTAAGATTCATAATATTAGGAAAAAGTTCTGCTGCATTAAACTCCGCTTTAAAACGGGAACACGCCTTGTAAACCAGCGCATAATTTCGACTGAGCGAGGCTTCCTCAGCAAAAAGCAGCAACGTCAGCGCCCCGGATTTATCAATATTTTCCTCTTTGAAGATGACACTGACATGCTTCTCTCTTTCCGCGCCATCCGTACTATAAGCGAAAAACGTACGAAGTCTAAGTGCCAGCACATCCTCCTTCCGGTCTTCAGCCTGACGTAGTGCATCCATCAACGTATTTATAAATCCGGGACGACCCGCCCGCCCCTGCTCGCTCTGGTACTCTTTAATCAGCTCGCGAAGAATCAAATCCACAGAATCATTGCGCAGCACATTGCCGAACCGAACCACCGTGTCCACATATACGGCAAGAGCCTGACTATATTGATTCATCGCTTTGTACGACTTACCCATCCAGAATCCCGCGCTGGCAAAATTACCTTTTTCGCCCTGATCCTTTAGATAGTTCTCCATCAGTTGAATGACGGCGGAATAATTTTTCTGTAGCTCATACACCTTCGCCGTCTGAAATACCGCGTAATTCACCTGATCGATCGTAGCGGCCGCATCAATCCCCTTGCTGTAAAAATCCAATGCGACAGCCAGTTCGCCCGCAGCCCTGCGCAGGTCACCCAACATACTGAAGGCTTCCGATCTCAAGCTGCCGAGCGGATACGTCTTGAGGAATTTGCGAAAGGCCGTCTCGGCCGATGGATAATCACCCGCTCCATAAAAAGCGATTCCAAGACGATAGGCTGCGTCTTCACCAAATGATTTGGTCGGCCAAGCAAGATTCTTGAGGTACGCGTCAAAGGCCGCCACGGCCTTGGGATACTGCCCTAAAAACAGATTACACATCGCCCGCCAGTATTCGGAAGCCTCGGCATGATTACTTGCCGGCCAGCGGGTTAAAATTTCTGTAAAAGCATTCCGCGCCGCTTCATAGTCCTGCTTCTGGAAATCGATATAGGCAATCAGGTAGCACACCTGATCTATAAAGCGATGATCCGGACGCAACTGCAATCCCTTTAGACCCATCGCCCGAGCGTCAACAAGGTTCCCGGCGGTCAGCATAAGCTGCATCAGATTAAGTGTAACCTCATCGGTAAAACGGTTTGCCGGACAGTTATTCAAATAAGCCAGCCCCTCACTTAAAGCCGCCGCCTGTTCCTGCGGCATATTCAGTAAAATCATAAACGCCTGAAACCGACTCTCTTCAGCCAGCTCATGTTCAGGATGTTGAGTGTACAGGGCGTTATAGAGCTTATAGGCCGCCCCGTTGTTTCCTAGACCGGCATAGCAACGGGCTATACGCAGCGCAATATCCACCGTGTAGTCTGGGCTTTCTTTAATTTTCTTCAACTGCTCAGCCAGCCGATCATACTGCATCTGTTTTGCGCGATACTCTTCGTCGTAATCACTGCGCAAACTACCCACATTTACGACAAACGGCTTAGACAAAAACTGCTTAACCGCCAATAGTTGCCGCTCGTAATACGCAAGCAGATCAGCCTTCAGCAACACCATCTGGTACAAATTCAGCGCTTCCTGAAAAGCTCCGCCTGAACACTTTTTGTCCCCAGATTCAATCAACGCCACATTCAGCCCAGCATCCTGACGAACTGAATCATCGCAATACGGAAGAAATTTATACAGGTTCTCAAAGTCGCCCGTCTTCGCATAGCAAACACTCAGCATCAAAGCGGAACTGCTCCGCACTGTATCGCGCTTCGACTGATTAAATACTTCCGTCAGCGGCACGACCGCCTCTTTCCACTTCTGCTGGCGATAGAAAGCCTCCGACAACATTTGCCGAACCATCAACTGACGCTTTACATCGAACCGCTTGTCCTCCAAAAGCGGACGAACCGTCTTTTCAACCACCGGCCAATTTCGCTGAAGAGCATACGCCTCACCAGCCAGTAGCGCGGCAGTGGAAGAGGACGACTCCGACGGATAATCCGCGATGAACGACTCAAAGGCGGCGGCGGCTTCGGCGTACTTTCCCGTCTGCATCAAGCACACGCCGGTTTGATACAGACAAAATATACGGGCCGCCTGCGCATCATCAGACGTATTGCCTTCAAGCCGGACAAGAATCTCCTTTAAATAAGGCAGCAGAGCTTCCGACTGATCGTTTTCGAGCATCCCGCGCGCCCGGGTCAGCAACACACTGGTTGCCTCAGACGTAATCGGATCTGGAGTCCGAGCCAATAGCTCCAAGACAAAAAAACATCCCGCACAGAAAATGATCCGACGGAAAACAGTTAAACAAAAATGGCCAGCCATGTTTTTCATCCTATCAAAAAAAACCGTAACAAACCAGTTAGAGCGTTTTAAATAATTCTGCATCCATTTACGCCCCCTCTTCGAGAGGGATGTCCTACACGAAAATTTGTAGGGCTCGGCTGCCACTACCTTCGGGCGTTGCTTCGCAATAGCGATGCCTCTCTCCCGATGGTCGAGTCTCCGGTATTCCGGAGGGTTTGCAGTATGGACTACGCCTTTTCTTAAAACGCTCTATTAAAATCATCTCGGCGCAGCTATGGCAAAAAGGCAAAGAGACCCCGCGACGGCCGCATTCAGCGATTCCACCTTTCCAGACATTGGAATCGAAAGTTTCCGCGTCGCCTGCTTTTGAACCGCCTCGGAAACCCCATGCGCCTCATTACCAATCACCAACACGTTCTTCGGACCAAACTTCATTTGATGCAAATCTTCCCCGCCGTGAATAACCGTCGAAATCAGATCGTACCCCAGCGTTTCCAAGGTTTGGAAAATCGACGCATCCGTTTTCCAATGATTGGAAAATGGCAGTGCGCCCATCGTCGCCCGTACCGTTTTTGGATTAAAAACATCCACCGTATCACCGTGCAGAAAAACCCCTTCAAACCCGAAGGCTACCGCCGAACGAATCAGTGTACCCAGATTACCGGGATCGGTCAGACTGTCCACCAGCAGATAATTCCCCCGCTCGAGGTTGATTGCGAGTTCCGGCGGATCATATTCGACCACGCCAAGAATTCCCTGCGAGGAGTGGCAATCTGAAAGCTGTTCCATCACGGCCTGCTCAACCGCATACACAGGTACCGTAAATCCCTGCGCCAATTCAGGTGCTTCAGAGGACACCCAAACTTCTTTAAGCCGATAAGCCGCTAGCCCTGAACAATCCGCCAACGCGCTCAAGGCACGAACCCCTTCAATCACGAAGGCGGAAGCCACCTGTCGGTCTTTTTTAGATCGCGAAAGTGCCCGCACCAATTTCAGTTTTGCATTATCTTTTGAGGTGATCGTCTGCATCAAAGCTTCCTCTCGTCAAGCCGTCCAAACCCGCCCGCATCCTGCTCAAGTTGCTGGAGCAAGATACCCGGATGCTGTTTCACACCTACGTTAAAAATATTGATGATGCTAAAAGAGTCCGCCTCAGCACGGTGATACGTATCATTATGCACCCCGAGATATAATGACAACGGTTCAAGCGAATGACTTGGAGCCTGAGGAAACCAGCGGCGAAACAGCGGCAGGGTGTCGCCAATTAATAAAGCAGGCGGCACAAGACCGGCGCGCACCAGTTCAGCCCGCAGGAATCCGACATCAAAGGTCGCGTTATGCGCCAGCAAAATACTGTCCTTGCAGAAATCTTCAAACAGCGGAAAAACCGCATTAAAAACCGGAGCCGCGGCGACCATTTCCGTCGTAATCCCGTGAACCTCCGTCGCATAAAACGGCACCGGACGTTCAGGATTAACCAACCAGTTCGTAACCGCCAGAATTTCACCGTTGCCGCGAAACCTTATTGCACCGATCTCGACCAGACGGTCATTCTTCGCACTGAATCCGGTCGTTTCGGTGTCGAACGCCGTAAAAATCAAATCCTTGACCGGCGTTTCCGGGCGGTAATCTCCCGCAAAAAGCACTCCGCAACCCAGCAACACCACCGCTAAAATTTGAAATCGTCCAATCATTGGAAACACATGGTAATCAAAAATCTCTCCGGCAGAGAGCTGAAAATAGATGATTTAAACAGATTCCTATCCTGCATCACATCTGCAATTATCCGGCCATGAACAATCGGCTGAAACACATCCTTGAAAACTATACGGAACTCGAACGCGAAGTGCAGGTTCTGGTCAGCGCACAGTGCCGAGACATCTGCGCACTCTGCACCGCCTGCTGCTGCCGCGCTGACCTGTGCGAGGAAGCGCTGGAAAGCCCATTCCTGTGCGCCGTGCATGGCCGCGACGAACTGGAAAGCGACGGGTACGGATTTTTGACGGAAACAGGTTGTGGACTTGAAATTGGACGTCCGCCAATCTGCTATGAATTTTTCTGTAGCGAACTGCTGGAGGCTCAACCGGACGCCGTGCATCGCAAAGTCCTGAAGATTCTCGGGCGCTTGCCCGCCTATGCCGGAGAAAATGCTTCCGGCGAGGCCCACCTCGTCGAAATCATGCAGGCAGAACAATTGGAACATCTGGCTTTCCAACGATTGGAAACCCAGCTCCAAAATGCCCGCGACGCGCTCGACGTCATCCTCGCCTTTTATAACGAAGGAACTCTGCCGGAACATTCCCGCAAAATTCTCAGCAAAATCACCGTTTCGACTGAAAATTAAAGAAAGCGGGATGATGGAATGTTGGAATAATGGAATGTTGGAATAATTGAATGTTGGAATACTGGAAGAGGAACTGACACGATTGTCGATATTTTTAAAATGTAAAGTAAGCGTCCCGCTTGCTCATTCTTCCTCCTTTGCGCGTTGCGCTATCTGATACCCCATTGAATTAAATAATATTTAAACCCCCGCTTACGCTCAAGACACGAAGAGCACAAAGATTTGTGTACTTAGTGCCTTTGTGTTTAAAGCAATTGATGTGAATTAAATTAATTCCGTACGAGGTCAGAGATCAAAGGTCAGAGATCAATGGCCGCTGACATTTGACCTTGGACATTCAGACGTTCGACTGCCATGCCGCACAGCTGCAGAACGGCAAAAATTTCCAAGGGCTGGAAAATATAGTGTCGGCTCTGTGAGCCGATTGACATCTGTCCTCCGTATCGCGGGCCTCCTGCCTGCTCTTCCAACCTTTGGGAAACCAACTTTTTTTTGACCGCGAATGAACCTGGCGCAGTTCCACCGCAACCAAAGAGAATTTACAGAATAAACCGGATTGATTTCTCCGGTCATGCACATCCTGTAAATCCTGTAATCCCGTCAAAAAAACCGACAGGCGAATCAATACACCTTGATCATCACGACCGACTTTTTCAGTTCCTCGACCAGTCCGAGCAGATTCACCGGTTTGGTTTGCTGAGGCTGAATCTTGATTCCATCCAGCGTCTTCAGGATTGAAACCAGATAGCGCAAGTTTCTGCCTCATTTGTTTTTTTGAGTTTTTTGTGACTTTTCGTAAAAAACCTCTTCTTCACTAAATAGTTTTTAAGCCGATTTTACGTTTTATCAGATGGTTGCAATAGCGGCTTCATCGTTGGCGATGGTGTCGTAGCGGGTTTTAGTGTTGGCCAGTGCAGCGAGCGCCGGATGGTGCGCGGCAACTGTCACAAAACAACCTCATATCTGGCACAGCTTTCGCGAACCATATTCACAATTTCATCCGTACTGATTCCCAAATCGACTCCCTCGACATCCAAGGGGGATCCAGTTTCTTTTTCTTTTTCCTCGTTCATCACTCCAGCCCCTTTTTGCGCTTTTTACGATCTTTTGCAGCTAAAAATTTCTCCCATTCACTTCAAACCCTTACCAGATTACATTTCCATAATAGCTGCGAATGGCCGAGTCGCGCGTAACCAATGGGAGTCCCCGGGTCTTCGCCAGCGAAACAACCAACCGATCCATCGGATCCGAATGTTCCCAATCTAAACTCAGGCTATCGACCCATAAATCAGCATCAATCGGCACAATTTCCAACCGGGGGGTCTCTTTTAACAGGCGCACATAATCGGACAGCGTATAACTGCCGATATCCAGCTGACCCCGCCGCATTTTCACCCCGATTTCCCAGATTGCAGATGATGGCAAAAGTGCCCCCATATCCGGAATTAATGAACAGGCCTGTTGCGCCTTTTCCGACAGTTCATCCGACCCGAGTGTCCACCAAAGCACCGTACACGTATCGAGAACAATCATGGCAACAACTCCCCCCACGCCTCGGTTTCAGGTTCATCCAGCGCGCCATTAATTTTCACTACCTTGCGCATCCCGGAGAAAAGATCTTCCACATTTTTTTTCGACGCAATGGAAACCACTTTAAGGGTCGGGGTTTTATGTGAAGTCACCACCAATTCTTCACCGGTTTCCTCTACACGCCGGAAATATTCCAGCATATGAGCCTTCAATTCACTTTTTGACACCGTTATCATACCGAACCTCCATTTATGACCATGGTCATGACTATGGCTTATTCGGATCGGATGGTTTTGGCAATCAAATAATCGCGAATAGCGGCTTCGTCGTTGGCGATGGTGTCACAGCGGGTTTCGGCATTAGCCAGCGCATCGAGCGCCGGATGGTGCGCGGCGGTGCCGATCGCCTGTTCGATGGCTGCGGTGAATTTGGCCGGATGCGCGGTGGCGAGACAGATCGTCGAGACCGCTTCGACTCCTTCGTCGCTCAGGGCAGGCATCCTTAGGAAGCGCTCGGCAACGGCGACACCGACGGCGGTATGCGGGTCGAGAATGTAGCCTCCATTTAAAGTAGAACGAGCGTCCCGCTCGTTTTGAGCAAGCGAGACGCTTGCTCTACATTCCGAATAATATTTCCTGATTGTCGCCAGTGTCTGCGCCGTATCGGCTTCACCGGCGGCGAAAAGCTCATCGGTGCCGAGAACCGTCAGTGTTTTGTTTTTGGCGAAGCCGTTCATGAGTTCGCTCAGTTTCGCGGCGTCTTGACCAACGCGGTAATAGAGATAGCGCTCGAAATTGCTGGCGACCTGAATGTCCATCGACGGACTGATCGTCGGCACGACTGCGCCGATGCTATAAACGCCGGTGTTGAAGAAGCGCGACAGAATATTGTTTTCGTTGGTGGCCAGAATCAGTTTTTTGACCGGCAGTCCCATCTTCGCGGCCATGTAGCCCGCCATGATGTCGCCGAAGTTGCCGGTCGGCACCGAAAACTGTACCTGTTTCGCGCCGGTGGTTTCCTGCACGCGAAAAGCGGCGTAGAAATAATAAACGATCTGGGCCAGTACCCGCGCCCAGTTGACGGAGTTGACCGAGCCGAGCGAATACTTTTCCTTGAACTCCACGTCGGAGAAAATGGATTTCATCAGGTGCTGGCAGTCGTCGAAGGTGCCTTCGACGGCGAGGTTGAAGACGTTATCGTCGAGCACGCTGGTCATCTGCTTTTCCTGTACCGGACTGGTGCGTCCTATCGGGTGCATGATGAAAATGCGGATGTTCTTTTTGCCATGCACGCCATAGATGGCGGCGGAGCCGGTGTCGCCGCTGGTTGCGCCGAGAATGTTGAGTTCGCCGCCGCGTTTTTCGAGAACGTATTCAAAGAGGTTGCCGAGGAACTGGAGCGCCACGTCTTTGAAGGCGAGTGTCGGGCCGTGCCAGAGTTCCACTATATGGAAATCGCCGACCGGAATGACCGGAGCAACTTCCGGCGTGCGGAAGGTGGAATAACTTTTTTCGATCAGTGCTCTAAGGTCGGCCGCCGGAATGTCGGTCGCGAACAAACTCATTATTTCAAACGCCAATTCCTGGTAAGAGAGGTCTTTCCACGCCGCCAACTTGTTTCCAATCATTGGAAGATGCTCGGGCAGAAGCAGTCCGCCGTCGGGTGCCAGCCCAGTCATCACGGCGTCGAGAAACCCGACCGGTGCCATCTGTCCTCTGGTGCTGATATATTTCATGTGGGTTCCGTACTGAGTATTTCGTAAACATCAAAATCAAGTGACGGAGAATAGACTAGGGAATCACCTGAATACACGAAAAAATTAACGCCGCCTTTTGCTTTTAACAACAAACTCTGCTAATAATCTACACCATATGAAACAAAACTCTTTTACCGTCAAACTCACGAGCGACCAGCAAACCAAGCTGTCCGCCATACTCCGCGCACCGCAATACACGCCGGTGGAAGTCCCGTATACACAAATCGCCGTGAACACCGGTAAATGCCGCGTTAATCTCTATACCTCCGGCAAATGCCTTGTGCAGGGCAAAGGCACCGAAGAGTGGATTACCTTCGTCCTCGAACCCGAAGTGCTCGGCGAGGCCCGCCTCGGCTACGAGGCCGTCCATGACCCCGAAAGCGTTCAACCCCATATGGGTATTGATGAAAGTGGCAAGGGTGACTTTTTTGGCCCGCTTGTTATCGCTTCGGTTTACACCGATGCCAAGACCGTCGATTTCCTTAAAGAGCTCGGCGCTCGTGACAGTAAAAAGATTTCCAGCGACCGCGTCGCCCTGCAAATGGCTTCCACTATTCGCAAAGAGCTCGACGGAAAGTATGCCATCATCGCTATCGGCCCCGAAGCCTACAACCGCATGTACGCCAAAATCGCCAACGTCAACCGTCTGCTCGCCTGGGGTCACGCCCGCGCCATTGAAAACCTGCTCGAAAAGGTTCCTGATTGCCCGCGAGCCCTCTCCGACAAGTTCGGCCCGACCAGTCGTATTGAACGCGCCCTGATGGAAAAGGGTAAAAAAATTAAAATGGATCAGCGCACGAAGGCGGAATCCGATCCGGCCGTTGCCGCCGCCTCCATTCTAGCTCGCGCCGGATTTTTATTGGCCTTGCGTAAAATGGAGAAAGACTTCGGTATCGAAACCGTACCAAAGGGCTGCTCCGCTAAAGTCAAACAGATCGCCAAGGAACTCGTCGCCCATAAAGGCCCAGGCATTCTGCTTAAAACCTGTAAGTGCCACTTCCGCACTACGGATGAGGTACTCGGGGCCAACGGCTATAGCCGCTCAGACCTGCCGACGTAATGCTGAAGACGTAATGCGTAAAACGTAATGCGTAACGAGTATTGCGTATTTCTCTCCCGACGGCTCACAAGTAATGGAAGGTGCGCCATTTTGGCGCTAGGCGGGTCAAGAGTGCGCCAGATCGGTCGGAGAATCTTCCAACTATTGGAATCGGTGTTTTTCACAAAATACTAACAAACAACAACTAACAACTAATAACTCCTTCTCGGCACAGTGTCTGCTTAATCAATTGTATATTTTTGCGTTTAAACTGAAAGGATAAGACATGGCAACCACATCAAAAGTTCTAGGAATCGACCTCGGTACAACTAATTCCTGTATGGCGATTATGGAGGGCGGCGAACCGACCGTTATTCCAAATGCCGAGGGCGGGCGCACTACTCCGTCAGTCGTGGCTTTCACTAAGGACGGCGAACGTCTGGTCGGTCAGGCGGCCAAACGCCAGGCGGTGACTAATCCCAAAAATACCATTTTTTCGGTGAAGCGCTTTATGGGCCGCAACTACAGCGAAGTGGCACACGAAATCGAACTGGTGCCCTATCAGGTTGTAAAAGCCTCTAACGGCGACGCCCATATTAAGATCGGTGACAAAACCTACGCACCGCCAGAAATTTCGGCGATGATTCTTCAAAAAATGAAGACCGATGCCGAAGCGTACCTCGGCGAAAAAATTACTCAGGCCGTCATCACCGTTCCGGCCTATTTTAACGACCGTCAGCGTCAGGCCACCAAAGATGCAGGTAAGATCGCCGGCCTTGAAGTGTTGCGTATCGTCAACGAACCGACAGCCGCTTCGCTGGCATACGGCCTCGACAAAAAGCACGATGAAAAAATTGCTATTTACGACCTCGGCGGCGGAACGTTCGATATTTCAATTCTCGATATCGGCGACGGCGTTTTCGAAGTAGCCGCCACCAATGGCGACGGACACCTCGGCGGCGACGACCTCGACCAGAAGGTAATGGACTGGCTGGTTCAGGAGTTCAAAAAAGATCAGGGCGTTGACCTTTCCAAAGATGCCATGGCTCTGCAACGACTGAAAGAAGCCGCAGAAAAGGCCAAGTGCGAACTATCCAGCTCGCAGTCCACTGATATCAATCTGCCGTTTATCACGGCGGATGCGAGCGGCCCAAAACATATGAACGTCACCCTCACCCGTTCCAAACTGGAACAGTTGGTGGATGACCTGATCGCCCGAGCCGAAGGCCCAGTAAAAGCCTGTCTGCAAGATTCAAAACTGAGCACCAGTCAGATTGACGAAGTAATTCTAGTCGGTGGTTCAACCCGTATGCCGCGCGTTCAGGCTTCGGTGAAAGATCTGTTCGGCGGTAAAGAACCGCATAAAGGCGTAAACCCGGACGAAGTGGTTGCCGTCGGCGCAGCGATTCAGGGTGGCATCATGAAGGGTGAAGTGAAGGATGTTCTTCTGCTCGACGTTACGCCGTTGACACTAGGCATTGAAACACTCGGCGGCGTTCGCACCCCATTGATCGAACGAAATACCACGATCCCGACGAAGAAGAGCGAAATTTTCTCAACAGCCGCCGACAATCAGCCCGCCGTAGATATCCATGTTCTACAAGGCGAACGTAAAATGTCCCGTGACAACAAGACCATCGGCCACTTCCAACTCGACGGCATTCCGTCGGCTCCGCGCGGCGTGCCGCAGATTGAAGTGACGTTCGATATCGACGCCAATGGTATCTTGAACGTGAAAGCCAAAGACCTTGGCACCGGCAAGGAACAGCACATCACCATCACCGCTTCGAGCGGCCTATCGAAGGAAGAGATCGAAAAGATGATGAAGGATGCAGAAATGCACGCGGCTGAAGACGAAAAGGCCAAAGAACGCGTTGACCTGCGCAATCAGGCGGATAGCACCGTATTCCAAACAGAAAAATTCCTGAAGGAAAACGGCGACAAAATTTCTGCCGACAAAAAAGCGGATGTCGAAAAAGCGATTGAGCCAGTTAAAGAAGCGTTGAAGAGCGATGACGAAGCCGCGATCAAAGTCTCAATGGAAAAACTGAACGAGGTCATGCAAGCCGCCGCTACAGAAATGTATTCCAAAGCACAGCCCGGCCAGCAGGCTCAGCAGGAACCCGGCGCGCAGGAATCCGGCAGCGAAAAACAGGCCGACGGCGATGTCATCGATGCCGACTACAAGATGGACGACGATAAGAAGAATTAGAACCGAAGAATATTGAACAAGGAATGTCGAATGAAAAAGTTCGGCATTACTGCTTAAACAGGAAATATCAACTCAACAGGAGGAATGCATACATGAACATTAAACCGTTAGGCGACCGTGTATTGGTCGAGCCAATCAAAGAAAATGAAGTAAAAAAAGGTGGGATCATTATTCCTGATACCGCTAAGGAGCGGCCGCAGGAAGGCAAAGTAATCGCACTGGGAACCGGCAAGCTGGACGACAACGGCAAAGTTATTCCCTTCAATGTCAAAAAAGGCGACACCGTACTCATGCCGAAATACGGCGGAACAGAAGTTAAAATGGGTGGCAAAGAATATCAGATCATGCGTGAAGAAGATATTCTCGCTGTCATCGGTTAATCGTTATCAATTAAAAGTAAAAAATATGGGTTGATACTGGAGTTTGCGAATAACCAATAACAAATAACCAATAACCCTTTTCGGAGAAAAGAATATGGCTAAACAGATGAAATTCGATGTAGATGCCCGCGACGCTATGCTTAAAGGCGTAGAAAAGCTGAGCCGCGCGGTCAAAGTTACCCTCGGTCCAAAAGGCCGCAACGTAGTACTCGACAAGAAATACGGCTCCCCGACCGTCACCAAAGACGGCGTGTCCGTCGCTAAGGAAATCGAACTGGACGATCCCTTTGAAAACATGGGTGCACAGATGGTTCGCGAAGTGGCCAGCAAAACCAGCGATGTCGCCGGTGACGGCACAACCACCGCGACCGTTCTGGCCGAAGCTATCTATCGCGAAGGTCTCAAGAACGTCACCGCAGGCGCTAACCCAATGAGTCTTAAGCGCGGTATCGACAAAGCCACGGAAGCTGTGGTCGCTGCGCTCGCCAAAATGAGCAAAAAGACCAAATCCATTGAAGAACTCGCCCAGGTCGGCACCATTTCCGCTAACGGCGACACAGCCATCGGCAAGATCATCGCCGAAGCGATGTCCAAGGTTGGCGAAGACGGCCCTATCACCCTCGAAGAATCCAAGACCATGGAAACCAGCCTCGACGTGAAAGAAGGCATGCTGTTCGATAAGGGCTACCTCTCACCTTATTTCGTCACCAGCGCTGAAACGATGGAAGTGACGATGGAAGACCCCTGCATTCTTTTGTTCGAAAAGAAAATTTCGAACTTGCAGGATATGCTTCCGCTTCTTCAAAGCGTGGCCAAGAGCAGTAAGCCGCTCCTGATCATCGCGGAAGATGTCGAAGGCGAAGCGCTGGCGACTCTCGTCGTCAACAAACTTCGTGGTACACTCAACGTCTGCGCCGTTAAGGCTCCGGGCTTTGGAGACCGTCGCAAAGCCATGATGGAAGATATCGCCGTCCTGACCAGCGGTAAATTCATCACCGAAGACCTCGGTATCAAGCTCGAAAATGTCACGATGGAAGATCTTGGCCGGGCAAAACGCGTTACCATCAGCAAAGACGAAACAGTCATTGTGGACGGCTCTGGAAGCAAGGTGAACATCACCGCGCGGGAAGATCAAATCCGCCGTCAAATCGAAGAAACGACGTCGGATTATGATCGCGAAAAACTGCAGGAACGTCTGGCCAAACTCTCCGGTGGCGTAGCTGTGATCAATATCGGAGCAGCGACTGAATCCGAAATGAAGGAAAAGAAAGCCCGCGTCGAAGATGCTCTGCATGCAACCCGTGCTGCCGCTAAAGAAGGTATTGTGCCCGGCGGCGGCGTTGCACTCATTCGCGCGCAGAAAGCTCTCGATGCCCTCCAACTCGAAGGCGACGAAGCCATCGGCCTGCAAATTGTCCGTAAGGCTTGCGAAGCTCCGCTCCGCCAGCTGGTAGACAACGCTGGTATCGAAGGTGCCATCGTGGTTCAGGAAGTCAAAAAGGCTAAAGGCAATAACGGCTACGATGTAGCCACAGGCAAATATGTAGACATGATTGCCGCTGGCATCATCGACCCAACCAAGGTAACTCGGTCTGCCCTGCAGAACGCGGCTAGTATTGCTGGCCTATTGCTCACGACCGAATGCATGATTACCGACCTGCCGGAAAAGAATAAACCGGCTATGCCCGATATGGGCGGCATGGGCGGTGGCATGGGCGGCATGATGTAAGTTGCTGATAAATGACAAATTGCCGTTTGACGGCAAGCGGCGGGGCGCATATACTGCGCCCCGCTTTTTAGTTTCAATGGAGGATTGATCGCACTATGAACTTTGAATACCTGAGTAAAGCAGAAGAAAAAATCGGCAGCATCCCGACGCTGGTAAATCTGATTTCTTATCGTACCCGCCAGCTTATTCGCGGAGAACGCCCCATGGTCAAGCGCGACTTCCCTGAACAGGATTACCATGATGTCGTCCTCAAGGAAATTGTTGAAGGTAAACTCACGGTCGAAATGGGTATTCAGCCCATGGACATGAGCTCATCCTTTGATGTGTTTGACGAAGGCCCAGATATCGTCCTTTAGAACCGCCCCGGTTCGGTTCGGCTTATGGCAGATAAAAAAAACGGCTCCCGAAACCCCGAAGGCGTGCTGGCCACCAACCGCAAAGCATTCCGGGATTTTCACGTTTTAGAAAAGCTCGAGGCCGGTATTGAACTGCGCGGCACAGAAGTCAAATCCATCCGTGACGGCCATATCCGTATCGATGAAGCCTACGCCCATATAGAAAACGGACAAGCTGAAGTCCTCCAAATGACTATTCAGCCGTATAGTCACGGCAACGTCCACAACCACAGCCCTACCCGCGCCCGCCGCTTGCTACTGCATAAAAAAGAAATCAGCCGTCTGCAAAGTAAAATCGGCGAAAAAGGACTGACGCTCATACCGCTCAAAGCCTACCTAAAAGCCGGCAAAGTCAAAATTGAGCTGGCCCTCTGCAAAGGTAAAGATACGGTTGATAAGCGCGAAACGCTCAAAAAGAAAGCCGCCGATCTTGAAACCCGCCGAGCCATTCGCAATCGTTAGAGCGTTTTAAATAATTATGTATCCATTTACGCCCCCTCTTCGAGATGGACGTCCTACACGAAAACTTGTAGGGCGAGCCTCTCTGGTATCCCGGAGGGCTTGCAGTATGGGCTACGCCTTTTCTTAAAACGCTCTAAACCATCCCGACGTGTCAAAACTTAAAACGACTCATTGTCGCGGAGATAGCGCCACTGTCCAGGTGGAAGATTGCCAAGCATGACGCTTCCAATCCGGATGCGTTTAAGGCCAACCACTTTCAACCCAACGAGTTCGCACATACGGCGGATCTGCCTTTTTTTACCTTCATGCAGAATAAAGCAAAGCTGATCTTCATTCATCCAGCTAACTTTGGCTGGCTTTAGTTTTTTGTCATCGAGGCTGAGTCCGTGATTTAGCAACTTGAGTCCGTCATCCGAAAGTTTTCCAGTGACGCGAACTAGATATTCTTTATCCACTTCTGATGTTTCACCGATGATTTTTTTTGCGATGCGTCCGTCCTGCGTCAAAACGAGTAACCCGGTGGAATCAATGTCAAGTCGGCCGGCCGGTTCGAGTCCTTTGAGCTGTGTTGGGTTAAAATTACGGGTCGATTTATCGAGTTGCCAGCGGCTAGAGGACGAGATCAAAGCAACGGCGGGCTTGTAGCCGTCTTCGGCCTGGCCAGAAATATAACCGACGGGCTTGTTTAGAAGAATTGTGACCTGTGTTTGCTGGCGCGCGAGCCCTTCCTGTGTGAGTTCAATTTTTGCGTCAGGCGAAATTTTGGTGCCGAGCTCGGAAATCCGCACGCCATCAACAAAAACAAGGCCACGTTCAATGTAGCGATCGGCCTCACGGCGAGAACAGATTCCGCGCTGCGCCATAATTTTTGAAAGTCGTTCTTGCATAAGACGGTAGATTCTAATCACTAATTGGCACTAATCAGCACTAATCTGAGATTTGATTGATTAGATGTTTTAAACAGAAGGACAGCCAAAAGGCACGCCATCGGCGGTTGTTAGAAAAACAAAAAGAGCTTCTTCCAATGTTCGGAAACCCCTGCCGGGCTCTTCCATTTTGCGGAAAACAATCTTCTCCTCGGGGTCTCGCTGACTTTCTCGAGCGAAGTGGTTAGTTAAAATATTTTGTAGATCTTCGTGTTTTTTGTGGAGGGCACCCACCCTCCCGTTCCGGCACCTCTCGTGGAGGGGATTCAAAGCGGCACATACGAAGCGCCGCACTCCAAAGCGCGCCTGCGACTTCGGGCCAAGTTCGCGCTCATTGGCTTTCATTGGCGGCTAAAAATAGATCCTAAAAAAGGTGAAGGCCGTTCTGATTGCTCAGAACGGCCTTCATAGATCCGGCAGCGTGCTACTCTCCCACAGTCTTATCTGTAGTACCATCGCCGCTGAGAGGCTTAACTTCCGTGTTCGGAATGGGAACGGGTGGATCCCTCTCGCTATAGCCACCGAAAAAGTGGTTTGAGTTTAGGAAGTTTCAAGTTTCAAGTTTCGAGTTTTCCAACCCGGAACTCGGAACATAGTAACTCCGAACTCTTAAAATATATTGCATAGATTAGGGAACTGCGCACATGCGTGCCGTTAAAAAAGTAAGATTAAGCCTCACGGCTAATTAGTACTGGTAAGCTTCACGCGTTGCCGCGCTTTCACACCCAGCCTATCAACGTCCTAGTCTAGAACGAGCCTTTAGATTCTTGCGAATAGGGAAGTCTTATCTCAGAGGGGGCTTGGCGCTTAGATGCTTTCAGCGCTTATCCTTTCCATACATAGCTACCCAGCGATGCTCCTGGCGGAACAACTGGAACACCAGAGGTATGTTAATCCTGGTCCTCTCGTACTAAGGATTAATCTCTTCAAACTTCCTGCGCCCACGGCGGATAAGGACCAAACTGTCTCACGACGTTCTGAACCCAGCTCGCGTAACGCTTTAATTGGCGAACAGCCAAACCCTTGGGACCTTCTCCAGCCCCAGGATGCGTTGAGCCGACATCGAGGTGCCAAACGACTGCGTCGATATGGACTCTTGGCAGTCATCAGCCTGTTATCCCCGGAGTACCTTTTATCCGTTGAGCGACGGCGCTACCACTAGCAACCGCCGGATCACTTAGACCTGCTTTCGCACCTGCTCGACTTGTAGGTCTTGCAGTCAAGCTCCCTTATACCTATACGCTCTACGCATGATTGCTGACCATGCTGAGGGAACCTTTGCGCTCCTCCGTTACTTTTTGGGAGGAAACCGCCCCAGTCAAACTGACCCTCTGACACTGTTCCACGCCCGGTTTCACGGGACGCAGTTAGAATTCCGCTTAATCAAGACTGGTATTTCACTAATGGCTCCACCGTACCTGACGACACAGCTTCGAAGCCTCCCAGCTATCCTACACGTGATGAATCAAAACCCAATATCAGATTACAGTAAAGGTTCACGGGGTCTTTCCGTCCTACCGCGGGTATCCGGCATTTTCACCGGAACTACAACTTCACCGAGATTATCGTCGAGACAGCGCCCAGATCGTTACACGATTCGTGCAGGTCGGAACTTACCCGACAAGGAATTTCGCTACCTTAGGACCGTTATAGTTACGGCCGACATTCACCGGGGCTTCGGGTCGGAGCTTGCACCCCTTGCCTTAACCTTTCGGCATTGGTCACGTGTCACACCATATACATCCGCTTGCGCGTTAGCATAGTGCTGTGTTTTTGATAAACAGTCGCCTGGGCCCTTTCATTGCACCTCTTTGGAGCTTACGGAGTAAATCCTTCACTCTAAAGAGGGCCCCTTCTTCCGAAGATACGGGGCTAGTTTGCCGAGTTCCTTAACGATATTTCTCTCGCGCGCCTTGGAATATTCTTCCCTCCCACCTGTGTCGGTTTTGGTACGGTTACCTATTTGACTCGCTAGAAGCTTTTCTTGGCAGCAGAGCATCAGCTGATCCGCATTGTCCGAAGACGCTGCGTCCCATCGCTTCTCGGAGTTGCTCCAACGGATTTACCTGTCGGAACCTCCTACGAGCTTAGACTGTCATTTCCAATCGACAGCCAGCCTAGCTTCCTGCGTCCCTCCTTCGCTCAAATGTCAAATCGGCAGTACGGGAATATTAAACCCGTCACCCATCGCCTACGCTTTTCAGCCTGGACTTAGGGACCGACTAACCCTGGGCGGACGAACCTTCCCCAGGAAACCTTAGGATTTCGGCGGACAGGACTCTCACCTGTCTTGTCGTTACTCATGTCCGCATAATCACTTGTATGCGCTCCACGCTGGGTTACCCCCACGCTTCAGTGCACATACAACGCTCCTCTACCACGTGCTAATTAAAGCACATCCGCAGCTTCGGCAGATAATTTTAGTCCCGATCATTTTCGGCGCAAGATCACTCGACTAGTCAGCTATTACGCTTTGTTTAAATGGTGGCTGCTTCTAAGCCAACATCCTAGCTGTCTATGCAATCTGACATCCTTCATCACTTAATTATCTTTAGGGGCCTTAACTGGCGGTCTGGGCTGTTTCCCTCTTGACTATGAAGCTTATCCCCCACAGTCTGACTCCCGATGTGACTGGAACGGCATTCGGAGTTTGATAGGCGTCGGTATCCCGGTAAGGACCCTATTCCAATCAGTGCTCTACCTCCGTTCCGAGCATTCATCGAGGCTATCCCTCAAGGTATTTCGAGGAGAACCAGCTATCACCGAGTTTGGTAAGTCTTTCGCTCCCACCCACAGCTCATCCAAGTATTTTTCAACATACACTGGTTGGGGCCTCCCCCTGATTTTACTCAGGATTCACCCGGGCCATGGGTAGCTCACTCGGCTTCGGGTCTACCGCATGTGACTGGACGCGCTATTCACACTCGCTTTCGCTTCGGCTCCACATCGTAGATGCTTAACCTTGCCACATACGGTAACTCGCGGACTCATTATGCAAAAGGCATGCAGCCACCCCCTAAGGGGCTACTACAGTTTGTAAGCGCACGGTTTCAGGTTCTATTTCACTCCGCTAACAGCGGTTCTTTTCACCTTTCCCTCACGGTACTGGTACGCTATCGGTCATCGATTAGTATTTAGTCTTGGAGGGTGGGCCCTCCGGATTCAGTCAGGGTTTCACGTGTCCCGACCTACTTGGGATACCACTAGAGTTTGTTTCGATTTCGCATACAGGCCTATCACCTTGTATCGGAGAACTTTCCAGAACTTTCCGCTATCGTCGCAAATCTCATGTTGTGGTCCCGCAACCCCAGCCTGCAAGCAGGCTGGTTTAGACTATTCCGCGTTCGCTCGCCACTACTTGCGGAATCACTGTTGTTTTATTTTCCTCCGGTTACTGAGATGTTTCACTTCACCGGGTTTCGCTCTGAAGCCCTATTTTATTCAGACTCCAGTGACGGGACATTACTCCCGCCGGGTTTTCCCATTCGGACATCTCCGGATCAAAGCTTGTTTGCAGCTCCCCGAAGCTTATCGCAGCTTACCACGTCCTTCTTCGCCTATCGATGCCAAGGCATCCACCGTGCGCCCTTAGTAGCTTAATCAAAAGTCTACTATCGTAACGACACGCATGCTATATAATATATCTCAATTATAAGTTGCAGTTACCCTAATCTATGCAATTGTCAAAGAACACTTCCCCGAAGGGAAAAAATGTTTACTGTCTGTTATTTTTCTACCATCAATTCGACTCGCCTGCCCAACTTTACTTTTTAAAGACAACTTTTATCATCTAAAAGTTGGTGGGCGTGCCTGGAGTCGAACCAGGGACCTCGTCCTTATCAGGGACGCGCTCTAACCAACTGAGCTACACGCCCGGATGGAATATCGAATATTGAACTCCGAACCGCAGAATTTAGAAGTTTATTCACTTCATCATTCGGCATTCCTTGTTCGCCATTCGACATTCACCAAATTTTGCGGAGCAAAATTTGGTGGAGGTAGACGGGTTCGAACCGACGACATCCAGCTTGCAAAGCTGGCGCTCTACCAACTGAGCTATACCCCCAGTGCGGTCCGACCGGCTCCAAAAAAAACAGCCAGTTGAATGATCTCACGATAAATATTTCGATCTAGAAAAGGTACGACTTATTCTAAGTTTGCGTGGTGCTCCGGGTCGCTCCGGAGCAATACTTCATTACTGAAGCATTTACCCTATCCATCTGCCGGCCAATAAATTGGTCGGTCAGAGGATTCTCCTTAGAAAGGAGGTGATCCAGCCGCTGGTTCCCCAACGGCTACCTTGTTACGACTTCATCCCAGTCATCAGCCACACCTTCGGCGCCTTCCCCCCTTGACGGGTTGGATCAGCGACTTCGGGTGCAGCTAACTTCCATGATGTGACGGGCGGTGTGTACAAGGCCCGGGAACGTATTCACGGCGCCGTAGCTGATGCGCCATTACTAGCGATTCCAACTTCATGGAGTCGAATTTCAGACTCCAATCTGAACTGGGGATGGTTTTTGGGATTTGCTCCACCTCGCGGTATTGCTTCCTTCTGTACCACCCATTGTAGCACGTGTGCAGCCCTGGACATAAGGACCATGCTGACTTGACGTCATCCCCACCTTCCTCCGGCTTTCACCGGCAGTCTGTTTAGAGTGCCCAGCATTACCTGATGGCAACTAAACACAGGGGTTGCGCTCGTTGCGGGACTTAACCCAACACCTCACGGCACGAGCTGACGACAGCCATGCAGCACCTGTGTAACACCCTCGAAGGCTACGTCGGTTTCCCGTCGTATGCAGTTACATGTCAAGCCCAGGTAAGGTTCTTCGCGTTGCATCGAATTAAGCCACATGCTCCACCGCTTGTGCGGGCCCCCGTCAATTCCTTTGAGTTTTAACCTTGCGGCCGTACTTCCCAGGCGGTGCACTTATCGCGTTAGCTTCGACACGGAAGGGGGTAAACCTCCCACATCAAGTGCACACCGTTTATGGCCAGGACTACGAGGGTATCTAATTCTCTTTGCTCCCCTGGCTTTCGTCCCTGAGCGTCAGTATCAGTCCAGATAGGCGCTTTCGCCACCGGTGTTCTTCATGATATCTACGCATTTCACCGCTACACCATGAATTCCCCTATCCTCTCCTGTACTCTAGCTCTGTAGTTTCAAATGCCATTCCACGGTTAAGCCGTGGGCTTTCACATCTGACACACAAAGCCGCCTGCGGACCCTTTACGCCCAGTAAATCCGAACAACACTTGCCACCTCTGTATTACCGCGGCTGCTGGCACAGAGTTAGCCGTGACTTCCTCTTGAGGTACTGTCAAGTATGCAAGGTTTTAACCTGCATACACTTACTCCCTCATGACAGGAGTTTACAACCCGAAGGCCTTCTTCCTCCACGCGGCGTCGCATGTTCATACTTTCGTACATTGACAAATATTCTCGACTGCAGCCTCCCGTAGGAGTCTGGGCAGTGTCTCAGTCCCAGTGTGGCTGGTCGTCCTCTCAGACCAGCTACCCGTAAGCCTTGGTAAGCCATTACCTTACCAACTAGCTGATAGGATATGGGCTCATCTTAAAGTGGCAGGTCTTACGATCCCCGCCTTCACATAAGGTGCCATGTGGCACCCGAGCACATCCGGTATTACCTACCCTTTCGAGTAGCTATCCCGGGCTTTAAGGCAAATTACCCATACATTACTCACCCGTTCGCCGCTCTCACCCGCGCCTTCTTTTCCGAAGAATTGAAGGAACAGGATCCCGCTCGACTTGCATGCCTAATCCACGCCGCCAGTGTTCGTTCTGAGCCAGGATCAAACTCTCCGATAATTGTTACGGAAACATTTTGAAACGTTTGCTTAAAACAAGTCATACCATTTCTAAATCGAAATGATGATCGTGAGTCATTCAGTTTTCAAAGAACAAAAAAAACACCAACTTAATTACCTGTTCAACAGGCTTTTCTGTTGGAGCGGCGAGTAACTTACGCAAACTGCTTCAGTCAGTCAACCGCTTTTTTAAAATTATTTTTTAGAACAATTTTTCGCTCGAACTTCACTCGCCTCGCGGCTCGTTTCTGTTTCAAACAAGGCGGGTCATCATACGCACATCAGTTTGTTATGCAACCCGTTTTTTAAATTATTTTTTAGAACAATTTTCTCACTCGATTCTCACTCGCTTTTCAGCGCGTTTTGTTTCGAACAAGGCGGGTGATAGTACGCGCATAAAAAATTCGCGCAACTTTTTTTGTGAAATAATTTCACTCCCAGCCAATAAACATCAAAAACGCCAGCAAACAGGGGGAATATAAAAATAAAAAAAAGGTTAAAAAAATATTTTAACACCAAAAACAATAGCGGATTATCCAAAATAATAGTTATAACTAACTTGAAACTAATATGTTATGCATTAAATAGATTTAAATTTTAAAAAAAATTCTACAAATCACATAATAAAAAAAATTGTAAGTAATTTGTTATAAACGTGTTACGCTATAGTTCTTAACGATCGTTTTGCCGTATAATCCGCCCTAGTCTGCAGCCAACTGGGGAACGAAACAAACTATAAGAATCCGCCCTGTTGGATGTGTGACGGGACGGCGGGTGGATTTTCTAGCCTTTCATGCAATATCACTTCAATCGTTAACTACTTTAGAGCATTTCAAGAAAAGGCATGGCCGCTCCCCAGAAGCAGGCTGGAAGCCCGCGGTACGTATCGCAGGCATGCTGCCTGCCGTAGGTGGTTACACCTTTTAAAAAAACGCTCTAGTGCAACGTGATAGAAGCCTTAGCATTCAAAGTAGTGACCGAATGGCTCGGCGGTGTTTAAAAAAACAAACGGCCTTTTTCCACTGCTTGGAAAAAGGCCGCTCGAACACTATAAAACTCGTATTAACGACGGTTATGCAATTTTGAGAGGAGGCGCAGAATCTCCATATAGAGCCAAACCAGCGTCACAATCAGTCCGAACGCGGCATACCATTCCATATATTTCGGCGCGCCCTGCTCCACACCTTGCTCAATAAAATCAAAGTCCAACACCAGATTTAGCGCGGCGACTACAACAATCACGGCACTAAAGATAATTCCTACAGGGCCGCTTCCGTTGATCATCGGAATGTTCACATGAAAAAGACTAAGAATCCACGACACCAGATAAAACAGAGCAATGCCGCCCGTCGCCGCAACGATTCCCAGTTTAAGGTTTTCTGTCACTCTGATCAGCCGCGAGGTATAGGCCAATAAAAGCGCACCCAACGTACCAAACGTCAGTAGCACGGCCTGCATCACAATACCCGGGAACCGTGCTTCAAACAGGCAGGAAATGCCGCCCAGCATCACACCTTGGCACACGGCATAAATTGGTGCTGTGACCGGAGCCGCCTTCTTATTGAAAATCGTAATCAGAGCCACCACAAAGCCCGCGATGGCACCGATCACAATCCAGCCCGTACCATTCTGGGGAGCCGTAGGATTCCAAGTCAGCATCGTCGCGGCAAATAACAATGCTAACAGCATGGCCGTACGGCTTACTGTTCCCTGCACCGTCATCACCCCCGCACCTGTATTCGCAACATCAAACGTCTTGGTATTCAAAGCCGGATTCGCGGTACGCATCATAAAACAATCTCCTGTTGGATTTTAAACTGTGGAATAGTGGAATGATGGAATAATGGAATTTTGGAAGAATGTTAAAATCCGTGCATTACAGATTCCCATCATTCCTTCGTTCCATCCTTCCAATATTCCATATCGGTTACGAAACCATATTGACCGAAAAAATGCAAAACCGTTCATCAGTCGCCCAGCTGGAATTCCATCACGGAATACATAGCGCGGCAAAGCCGCACCCAAATCGGAAAATCCGCAGATGTCGCAGATGTGCGCAGATTTCCTTTCCCTTCATCTGCGTTAATCGGAGTTTATCTGCGGATAAGTTGAGTGTTGTAAAAGAAAACGTGCAGGAAAAACAAGAAAATGGCGGATAGTAGTACCGACTACACGGAACGGCCACTGCATCCTTCCTCCACAACTGCTCCACAACTACAACAACTGTGGGTGCGGATGTTGGCCGCGCCGCTCTGAATCGTAGCCACGGGATCAAATCTGCATCGGGCGGCGGAGCTTCCAATCATTGGAAACGCAGGGACGCATCTATGAGGTGTCCGTGATGTAGCGTTGGCTTTATGAGCCAATCATTTTCGGTTCTTAGAGCCGACCCTACATCCCTGAGGTGGAACGCGAACTCCGTGCGCGTTTGAGCGTGCGCGGCCTGTCCGCCGAAGTATTTGCGAAGAAGAAAGCGTCCGGCCAAACCTGTAACAAAAAACGCAGTCACGCCTTCGGCAGATGTTCAACGTCGTTTTCGCATAATAACGTCAAAAACTCTTTGAAGTCTTCCGTTAGCGCTTGCTTCGCCATAGGCGACCTCCCGGTTAATCTGAACGGCTTGCAGACGTTCTGCCGGAGTGCGGGAACGCCAGTAAACATCATCGGACGATCCGTGGAGAGAGCAAACCGACAACGCTTTCCGATTCAGTTTTATGCCCGCATTCATGGTTTCTAATAAACCAAAACGCCTCTGG
>JBBQSL010000008.1:0-39469 GCA_038213895.1 Kiritimatiellales bacterium
CCTTTGAAATAGTCCCGGTTCGCAGCTTTTTTAAGCCAGCGTTGCTGACTTATGCGCTTACTTTCCTGCTTACATTCCGGACTGGAACAAAAGCGCTGCCGGTCGCGTGTTCGGGGATCAGGGGAATACAACTCACCACAATGCAGGCATTTATGACGTCTTCTTTTTTTCATGATCCGCAGAATTTGCGGGAAGAAAAGACAAGGTCAAAAGAAAACCCACCTGCGAAACGGAGGTGGGATAAAAAAGACGAAGAAAAGTTTTAAAAGGAAGGTTTTGAAGAAGAACCAACCGACACCTCTCCGGTACTTTCAAACCGGACAAATCACACCACTTTCAATCCGGCGCTGACAAGCGGGATCAAATCGGTCGCGAGTGGCCAGTGGAAGTGGCTGAAACGTATATCGGCGGTGCAACGCAGGGAGAGGGTCGCGGGAAACACCATAAAACGCTTGTTGTTGGAATGGTGGAGGTTATGCCGCGAAAGAAAGCCCTCGGCTCCGACCCGAACCTATCTTCCGGGCAACGTCCGCAACATCAGGGAGGACATGGCCGGAGCTTTATCGCGGGAAGGTTGCGTCTCCAGGTTGTTCCCGATCGAAAGCAGGAAACGTTGGAGCCAATGGTTCTGGCCAACGTCCAGAAGAACGCCGAAGTGCGAACCGACGGATGGACTGGCTATGACAATTTACATGGGCTGGGATACAAACATATTGCCGTGCCCATTAGAGGGGATCAGGTAAAAACGGATAAGCATCTTCCGATGATCCACATTGTATTCGGAAATCTCGATGCTTGGCTTCTGGGAACACACCACGGCGTGAGTTCGGCGCACTTGCAGGGCTATCTCAACGAATTTGTATTCCGGTTCAACCGCCGATTCTGGCCCATGGCGGGTTTTGAGAGTGTGCTGAAAATCGCGGTCCAGGTGGAGTCACCGACCGTGCAAAACTTTTATAAAGCCGCAAGGGAGTCAAAGGATTCGACCAAGCCTGTGCTAATCGGATAGGCCTGGTTTCTTCTTCTAAAAATACAGTTTTGCCGTTCAGCAGGGCGCTGTCGTGCGGACTGATAAAATCGGCGGATAATCCGAATTTACGGTTGAACATATTGTAAGAATATGAGCATCCGTAAAAATCGATATACGGGGAGTCCAGCAGCTTTGACAGACCGAGATGCCCACCCTGCTGCGGCCAGACATCGTTCCACGCGTGCTCAAAAAGGTAGCCGTAAAAATAACCGACCAGAGAATGCCCTCCGGTTTTTTCTTTGATCGTTTTGGCAATCGACGTCATCAGTTCCGGAGCACGCGTATTGAAAAAGAGTGCAAAATCAACTTCCCGCTACTGTTTGGACGGATCGCGGAACAGGCCGAAGGCTCCCTGATCACGTTCTTCTTTGGTCGGCAGCCGGACTTCGTCAAAGTCCTTCAGATCACTGTTCCACGTTTTATTCAGTTTTTCGACCGATCCGTATCTTTGCTTCGTCCACTGTTGAAACGCTGTTTCCATCAGCGGGGAATAACCACCGGATTTATCCAGCTCCCACATATGCCACTCGCCGGTGTAATAATAGAGCGGAATCATGCCGATAAATCGGTCGGCATATTTTGACCCGGCAATCAGATCAATCAACTCTTCCAGTCGTGTCCCCGCCTCTGCCAGCCATTTTTCGGATACCGGCGAGGCAATGTCCGGCACCTGTTTGCCGTCGGCAAACGTGTAGAGCTGCTCCGGATTGTTTTTATACCATTCCGCCGAAACGCCCAGCCAGACCCGCGGCAGAAACAGCGCGTCCGGGAACGGCTCCAGAAATTTTTCCGGCGTAATAGATCGTGGCCGGAAATTCTTTGCCGTTCACCGCAAACCGCGGCCCTTGAGGAGTGGATGGAAGCACCCGGGTCTCCGGAAATACGCCACTCGCACTGCTCAACGCAGCGAGACCGACTAAGCTGAAAAAAAGTTGTTCCACTTGCGCTGGCTCATCGTAAACGCGACGTTTTTCGAATCCTTGGAAAAAAGATTTTTACCGTCGCACTGCGCCGGAACCGGAACGCCGGTCAGTTAGCACAGCGTCGGAAAAATATCAACCAGTTCAACCGGTCGATTTTCCCTCGCCGGAGTCCTCGTCGGGCTGTAAATAATCAGCGGACAGTGCGCCGCCGCTTCGTAATCCGTGTCTTTGCCGATGATGCCGTTGTAATAGCCTTCTTTTTTCAGCAGAGCAGGCAGTGTCGATATTCCCGGTTTTAAAGCATACTCCGGGTTCTCTCCCGCCAGTTTGATATGTCCATTCTGAGATTCGGGTCAGTCCTCGCATTTAAGCATTTCGGCCAATGCAGACAACCGGCTTCCCGGATCCGCCGCGTTTACATCCTGCTATTCTGATCGGATATTTATTGCCTCTTCAGCAGAATCTGTGGGTTGATTCAGGCTCCGGCAAGGAATTCAGCGTTCGATTCGAGCCGGGTATTCCTCAATTTTTCATACTCCAGCACATCTAGGCTCACATTTCTTTCTGTTCGTGCGTCATCCTGAATTCGTCGTTATTTGAATAGACGAGCAAACACTCCAGCGGGTATCTTCCCTAGATGAAAATTGAATCTGTCGCTACGATGCTTGAGCCTGATGACCCTATCAGGCATCGCGTAGCTGTGATTATGCGCTCAAAAAACGAAATGCCCTATCTACCGGAGGCTGTTGCCAGCCTGCGCCAGCAGACCTTTAAGGCCATTGAGCTTTTTGCCGTTGATTCTGGGTCAACCGATGGTTCGTTAGAAGTTTTACGTGACAGGATAGATGCTGCACACCTGACCTGCATCCCATCCAAGGACTACATTCCCGGTAACGTGCTCAATGATATGACAGCACGCACGACGCAGGAAATTATAGTTCTGCAAAATGCCGATGCCATTTTTAAAAACCATCAAGCACTCGACAGGCTCATCCGGCCAATTATCAACGGCGAAGCGGATGCAACGATGTGCTCACAAGTAACTCGGCCCGATGCGAAGTTCATTGTGACCTACGATTACCTGCGGGCCTATGACCCCAAAAATATAAAGGGGGATAATGCTGACTTTTTCTCTGCCGTAACCTGCGCATTCCGGCGCGATTTGTGGGAGAAAATTCAATTTCCAGAACAAGGCTACGCCGAGGATGTCGCCTGGGCACGTGAATGCCGGGCGCAGGGCGCACGATTTAAACTGGTGCCAGACTCGGTAGTCGAACATTCGCACAACTACACACTCAAGGAGCTGTATCGCAAGAAATTCCGCCACGGCGTGACATTTGCGAAAACCTACGGTCGACGCGCGGCTGTTTTTTCCCAAGCCTTCGAACTTTGCAAAGAGTGGGCGCGCGATTTGCTTTATACCTTGCGCAAAGGCCGACTGGATACCATCCCCTACAATATTACCTACCGTGCAGTCATTCATTGGGCGCTCTACTGCGGACTAAAGGAGGGTGTACGTGGGTAAATATTCCGTCAAAGGCTCCCCGGGTTTCGATGCGCGTATTGATGCCGATATGGAACATATTGCCGCCGCCGTTTATGCTTCGCCGTTTTCTAAACATTGGAAAGCGCTGGTGCTGCTTGGCGGCTACGGACGCGGCGAAGGATCTCCGATGATCCAGAGATCAGGGGTCAGTGGTCAGGGGGCAGAGGGCAGAGGTCAGGGGTCAGAGGTCAGGGGGCAGAGGTCAGAGGTCAGAGGGCAGAGGGCAGAGGTCAGGGGTCAGGGGGCAGAGGTCAGGGGTCAGGAGTCAGAGGTCAGAGGTCAGAGGTCAGAGGTCAGAGGGCAGAGGGCAGAGGTCAGGGGTCAAGAGGTCAGGGGTCAAGAGCCTGAGACTGAACTTCCGTTTAATGACTACGATCTGGTTGTGGTAACCAACACGCTCGATCCACTACTGAAACGTGCCCTAAAAAAATTAGAGGAAAATCTTTCAGAGCAACTCGGCCTGCCGGTTGATCTCTATCCATACCTCGATACCGCGCTGCCAAAGTGCGAATTCTCGTTACTCAATTACGAAATGCGCTACGGCCACCGCGTAATTCGCGGCGACCAAAAAGTGCTCGCTGCGATGCCGGCTTATGCGCACGACGCGATTCCGCTTTCAGAAGGCACACGCCTGCTGATGAATCGCGGCAAGCTACTGCTCGATATCAAGCGCCGACTCGCTCTGCCAGAGGCTCTGACCCGTGAAGAACGTCAACGGTTTCTTAAATTCATGTTCAAAGCCGATCTGGCTTTTGGTGACTGCGCCCTGCTGTTGCGAGGAGCTTACGACCTTTCGTATGTCGTCAAACGACACCGGTTGCCCGAAACTGATCTGTCCGGCTTAGAAAATTCGCGTGATTTTATCTGTGCCTACCAACGAGCCATAGATTTTAAAGAACGAGCCGACTTCCAAGGGTTGGAAAACAGTAATATTCACCTGCTATTTACAGAAACGGTGCTGCGCTATGAACTTTTTTTTCTGTGGTATGAACGACGGCGGCTCAATCGAAAGTTCAAAACACTGGAAAAATATGCGTACACTTTTCCGGATCTCGGAAAAGAGGGGTCACCACTAAAAAATTTAATACACAATTTGCGAACGTTCGGTACAGGTGGCCTTTTGAACGGCTTTGCCCATCCGCGCCTGAGGCTTTACGCGGCCCTGCCTTTGCTGTTGGTCAAACAAACGAATCGAGAAGCAATACGCCAACTACTTTGTGCCCATGAAACGGGACTTGAAGAACTGAGTCAGGTTTTTTATGCTCTTCAGCAGAGGTTTTCATGAAAAAAACCAAGCTGAGCCTATTCGTCTTTATTGATGCATTCGGCCGAGAGATCTTCCTGAGACACCCATTTTTCTTGCAGGAGCTGATTCGTGACCACAAAAAACTAGATACGATTCTTGGCTACTCCTCCGCGTGTGACCCATCGATTATTTCAGGAAAACTGCCCTGCGAACACCGGATGTGGTCATCCTTTTACTATGATCCAAAAACCTCGCCGTTCAAATGGATCAAGGCTCTATCCATTCTTCCGGATTCAATTTTCCTCCGCGGGCGGGTGCGGCATTACTTGAGCCGACTGATTAAAAGAATGTTGGGCTTTACCGGCTATTTCCAGCTTTACGGCATACCATTCAAAATTCTTCCGCTTTTCAACTATGCGGAAAAAAAACGGATCTGGGAGCCTGGCGGACTGTTGCAAGGGGAAACGATCTTTGACGAACTGGCGCGGCGAGGAATCCCTCATTACGTTCATGACAGCGCGGTAAGCGATGAAACCAAGCTCGCTCGGCTTATGACAGATATTGAAACGCAACGCATAGATTTCGCCTACTGCTCACTCGGAAAGCTGGATGCCTTAATGCACGCTGTCGGCACAAAAGATGCCAAAGTGACGGAACTGGTTCACTGGTATGATCAAAAAATCCGCCAACTGATTTCGACGGCAGAACAGCACTATGAAGAGGTGGCGTGGTATGTCTTCACCGACCACGGCATGCACGATATTATTGAAAGCTACGACTTGATAACCGACATTGAAAAAACTGGCCTGTGCTGGAACAAAGATTATGTAGCGTTCTACGACTCGACTATGGCGCGTTTCTGGTTCTTGAACGAAGGGGGACGTCAAAAAATTACGGCCTTGCTGAACCGCCATCCAAAAGGCCGCATCCTATCCGCCGAAGAGCTCAAAAAAGAAGGCATTTGGTTTTCTGACGGGATGTACGGCGAGCTAATTTTCCTGATGAACTCGAGCATCCAAATGGTTCCCAGCTTCATGGGCATTAAGCGGATCAAGGGCATGCACGGCTATCATCCATCCGACGCCGCCTCAGAAGCTTCGATCTGCTCTAACCGCAAATTGCCAACAAGCTTGACAACTATACATAAAATCTATCATCTAATGCGCAAGGAGCTAGATTTCAGTGACTGAAAAACCTCAAGAGTTGGCCTCAAAAGAAAAAGATGCCGTCCTAATTATCGACGACGACGCCTTCATGCTGAAAGTACTCTTCAAAGTACTGCAAAAAGAATACATCCTCTATCAAGCAGGCTCGGCTGAAGAAGCTGTTGAAGTTCTAAGGGGCCGTCAAGTGAAAGCAATCCTGTGCGACCATGTCCTGCCGGGTCAAAGCGGACTCGACTTTCTAATTGCACTCAAGCAGCGCAATGCGCAAATCAAAAGCGTACTTTTCAGCGCCGCACTCGAAACCGAGCAGTTCATTAAAGCCATCAACCATGGACAGGTTTTCCGCTTTGTTAAAAAACCGGCGTCTCCAACCGATATACAACAAGCCGTCCGGGAAGCCGTTCGTCAATACGACATCGAACTGCTCCAGCAACAACTTCTACGCGATCAAAAAGACATTGATAAACAAATGTACAGTGCGCCCTACTGGCTCTACCGCCTGCGCGTCATCGCCCAACAATCATTCCGCTACGGTGCACCGCTTTTTGGCAACTTGCTGGCTCTGATTCTGGCGCTTGGTGTAATTGCCCTGAGCGTAGGAGTCTGCATCATGCTCATCATCTATTTTGTCAAAAGCTATTTGGGAATAGACATCTTTAGTCAGAGTCATTTAATTGGTCGTTGATGCCCCGAGATTCACCTGCATCCAACGAAAAAGGTTCCCTTCGCAGGGAACCTTTTTTGTGGCTGTACATTAGTACAGATTACATCACAAACAGCATCTCGGCGTAGGAAGGAACCGGCCAGAAATCCTGCGGCACGATCTTCTCTAGCGCATCAATTGAAGCCCGCACTTTGACCATACCGGCAATCAGCTTCTCTGCACCATGCGCCTTTTCGAGCACGGCAACAGCCTTGAACAATACTTCAGTCTCATCGCAGATTGCTTTAAGCATAGCCTGTGATCCTGCCGTCTTGCCCTTGCAGGCTTTTACAGCTTCTATCGTCGAAGCCAGTTCGCCCTGTGCCTCCATTATAGATGGAATGATCATGGTTTTTGTCATGGTCTTCAAGACACCCGCTTCGATTTCAATAACCTTCTCATAAGTTTCTTTGTAGATCTCGTAGCGGGAATGCAGTTCTTTCTCCGTCAGCACACCATATTTGCTGAAAAGTTTAGCGGCCTTTGGCTTAGCGAAGGCTTCCAACGAGTCGGGCGTTTTCTTAACATTCGGCAACCCGCGTTTTTCAGCTTCCTTGGCCCAAGCCGCAGTGTAGTTGTCACCATTAAACAAAATGCGTTTGTGCTTTTTGATAATACCGGAAAGAACGGCCTGCAAGGCCACATTGAAATCCTTACCAGCCTTAACATCGGCTTCAAGCCGGGTGCAAATTTCATCAAGCGCTTCCGTAACAATCGTGTTCAACACCACATTGGAGCCAGCGCAGCTTTGATTAGAACCGACGGCACGAAACTCGAATTTATTTCCGGTGAACGCAAAAGGTGATGTGCGGTTACGATCCGTATTGCCACGCGGCAGGGTCGGCAAAGTATCTACACCGAGGTTAATTGATCCACCAGCCTTAGAGCTCTTGGCACCACCCTTTTCAATCTGCTCAATAATATCCGTAAGCTGATCACCTAGGAAGATAGAGATGATCGCCGGAGGCGCTTCATTAGCACCAAGACGGTGGTCATTACCAGCCGTAGCTACGGTTGCGCGCAACAGGTCAGCATGAGTATCAACCGCCTTAATCAAGGCACAAATCATCGTTATGAACTTGGCATTTTCATGCGGGTTGTCACCAGGGGAGAGCCAGTTTTTTCCATCTGGTCCACAGAGCGACCAGTTGTTATGCTTACCCGAACCGTTTACACCGGCATAGGGTTTTTCATGTAGCAAGCAGACAAAACCATGGTTTTCAGCGGTCTTGCGCATCACTTCCATGGCAATCATGTTATGGTCAACAGCTAGGTTGAGCTCTTCAAATACTGGCGCCATTTCGAACTGTGCCGGAGCAACTTCATTATGGCGGGTTTTAGAAGGAACCCCCATACGCCAAAGTTCTGCATCCAGCTCTTCCATAAAAGCCAGCACGCGGGTCTTAATGGCACCGAAATAATGATCTTCCATCTGCTGATGCTTAGCCGGGCAACTGCCGAAAAGCGTCCGTCCGGTTTGCTGCAGGTCAAGACGTGCATTATAAAGTTCAGCATCAATCAGAAAATATTCCTGCTCAGCGCCCAGCGTGGCAAAAGCCTTTTGCTTACTCTTTACACCGAAAAGTTTACCCAAACGGCAAGCCTGCTCGTTGAGTACTTTCATGGAGCGCAGTAGCGGAGTTTTTTTATCGAGTGCTTCGCCATGATAACCGCAAAATACAGTTGGGATGCAGAGCGTATTATCCTTTATGAAAGCCGGACTGCTCGGATCCCAACCGGTATAACCACGGGCTTCGAAGGTCGCGCGCAGACCACCGGACGGGAAGCTGGAAGCATCAGGCTCACCCTGAATCAACTCGGCGCCAGAAAATTTGCATACAACCGAACCTTCACCGTCAGGAACTATAAATGAGTCATGCTTTTCAGCTGTAGAGCCAGTCAGCGGCTGGAACCAATGGGTATAATGCGTTGCACCCTTGGAAACGGCCCACTCTTTCATGGCCTCAGCTACTTCGTTCGCTATGCCTTCGTTCAGACTTTTCCCCGCTTTAATCGTTTCTTCGAGAGATTTCACGGTTGCTTCAGAAAGATGCTCGCGCATAACTTTCATGCTGAATACGTTTTCGCCGAATATACCGATCGGATTAGCCATTGTATTTCTCCTTATTTATAATTAAATCAATTTTCTTTCGATATGGATCACATTAAAATCATGTCAGTGTTAAGCAAAAAGTATTCCACAACTAACACGCCCGTTATCGATAAAAATGCAAAACATTTACTACTAGTTATTTATAAAAATAATAGCTTGAAACTACCGATGGGATTAAACACCTACTAGATGACATATTTGTGCTTATTCTGATTTTTAAAATACAAATATGTCGCCTTCTAAGACTGCTCTAACTTGCGAATCCTAGACTCAAGCTCCGCAACACGCTCTTTGAATTTTGGAAGCAACATCATCCCTGCTTGCATCCGTTTAAATCTTTGAGCCGGGATCGCCGGAACACCAATCATATATTCACCCGCATCGACGTCCTTGGTGACAGCCGCCTTAGCCCCAATGACTGCTCCGTTCCCTATATGGAGATGCCCAGAAACTCCCGCCTGTCCGGCAATAATAACCTTATCGCCTATGTGCACGCTCCCCGCAATACCAACCTGCGCAATAATAACAACATCATTACCAATAACCACATTATGAGCAATCTGAACTAGATTGTCGATTTTCACACCGTTGCCAATGCGCGTTTTACCAAAACGAGCGCGATCAATTGTTACATTGGCACCTATTTCAACATCATCACCGATTTCAACAGTCCCACGTTGAATAATTTTCGTGCGAACTCCCTGTCCATCCACTGAATAGCCGAACCCATCACTTCCAATAACAGCTCCATTATGCACGATCACCCTATTGCCGATCCGCACCTCTTCACGAAGAGAAACCTGAGGATGGAGCCAACACTCTTCGCCAATAACCGCTTTTCGACCGACGTAGCATTGCGGCATAACGACGGTTCCAGCGCCAACTTTTGCACCGGACTCGATAACGCACAACGCGCCGATAGAAACATTATGACCGATTTTGGCATCTGCCGCTATCACCGCAGAGGGATGAATTCCAGCGTCTGGACGCGGCGGCGGCGTATAAAACAGCGCAGCAACTTTTTCAAAAGCCTCATCGGGATTCTTTATTCGAATCAGCGCTACGGGACAATCGCAGATCCAATCCTCAGTCACAATAAGGGCAGAGGCTTTTGTCGAGGCTGCTTCAACAGCATATCTGGGATTCGCAACAAAACTAACCTCTCCAGGCCCAGCCTCACTGATACCCTCCACACCGCGAATATCAATATGACCATCGCCATCCAATCGACCGCCTATTTTTTCAACCACTTCAAAAAGTTTCATGACTTACCGCCACCCGTTACAGGCTTATCCTCCGGCGTTGTTCCATCATTTAAAAGATCACTTCCATTTAAAACGTCAGGCCGCTTGCTGTTGAGGACAGCGAGAATTGTGTCTGTAATTTCAAGATCAGGATGGGTATAAATAAACACTCCGACGGCTGCCCGCCGCGACGAATTATCAACCACGGCCTGAAGTCCTTCTTTTTTTGCATATTCCACAACCGTCTGGCGTATTTCATCCATAATGGTCTGACTCATGCGGGAAACCTGCAACTGAAGTTGCTGCTGGCGCCGATTGACAAATTCTTCAATTTCCTTTTGCTTAGCCCGCAACTGAAGCAAACGCTCTTCGTACAGCAACCGCTTGCTATCACGGATTTCATCCGTCAGCGTGGTGTCACGCGCGTCTTTCTTAAGCGTATCAACCTCGCCGCTGATGACGGTCATTTCATCCACCATTACCTGTTTTTCTTTTTCAATATCCTGCTGCTGTGCTTCAACTTTCGATTTGGCCAGCTGTGTTTTGTAAAAATCATTAAAAACCTTTTCGAGGTCGATAAAAACGATGCGCTCTGCAGCAAAAGTTGCACCAGTCAACACAACCATGGAAACCACTAACAGTAAAAATTTCTTCATAATTTTTCCTCTATTTAATTAAAATGAGTACCCCAGCAAGAAACTGAATCGTCCACTAGCTCCCTTATTGTTATCATCCACAATATGCGGTATAGCATAATCTAGCCGTAAAGGGAACATCGGCAAATCTATACGAGCGCCGATACCGTAACTAGAATTAATATCCGCGCTAAAAAAGTCAAAGGAACTTTCAGAGACCGCGCCAATATCATAAAAGACCGCTGCACGGATTTTACTCCAAAGAGGAACGGTATATTCTGCCGTACCATACCAGCTACTGAGACCACCGATCGGCTCACCGCCGCTCTGTGGACTAACATCTCGATAAGCAAAGCCGCGAATGGTGCGCGGTCCGCCAAGAAACAGGCGATCATAAATCGGCACCCAGCCCGAGCTACCGTAACTATCCACCGTACGCACTTCACCTTTAAGATTAAACACATGGTCATCCAAGACCGGCCAAAACTGTGATGATTTGGCTTCCAAAGTATAGATACTCTCGTCGCCGGCAAGCGGTCCGCCGGACAACTCCACTCCGGCTGAACTAAAATTCCCTTTGGTCGGAATATAAAATTGGTCACGGGTATCGCGCGAAATGCCGGTTCCAACGGTTGATTTTAGTGAGTCTCCCTTATCTCTTGTAATTTCAGGAATCGTAGTTTCCACATTATCAACCGTAAATTGCTCAAGCGAATAGCTCACCGAGCCACGAGTAAACGGATCTAAAATCGGTTTAGTAAGCGATGTTTTACTTCCCATCGTCTGCAAATCAAATAATTCGCTGTAATAACTGGCACTGCGATAATAAAGATCTTGTCCCAAGGCCAACTTTCGATCCATAAACCACGGCTCAATGAACGAAATTTCGAGGTCGCTTCGTTTTGTACCGGCCTGCACGCGAACTTTCATTTTTTGCCCATCGCCGACCGGCGGCCAGCGTTGGATATCAAAATTTCCATGCGACAGCTCAGCAAACCCAACCAGATCATCTACGCTGGAAAAACCGGCACCGATCAGGAAACTACCCATGGCTTTTTCTTTAACCTTAAAGGCTAAATCATAGGTGTTTGTTCCTTCGGCCGGAGTATATGAACTACTGACGGTTTCAAAATAGCCAAGGTTTTTCAGACGGCTCTCGCTGGTCTCAACCTTGCCCTGATGAAAAAGCTCGCCGGGATATACAGCCAATTCGCGACGCATCACCTCGTCGCGCGTCTTTTCATTTCCGCGAATGTCGATCTCGTTGATATTAGCCAATTCCCCTTCGTGCACACTAAAGCGAATGGAGGCGACCTTCGTTTGCGGGTCGGTACTGATCACCGGTTGCACATCGTTACGGATGTACCCGCGATTCCCATAATAATGATTCACCGCCGAAGCGGCTTCATCAATAGCCGCACGGGAGGCCAATCCGCCGGACTGCAGCTTAACCTGTTTTTCAAGTTCAGCGGTTTCATATAAACTATTTCCATCAAATCCAATTGAGCCGATCTGGTACTTGACGCTCTCCTGCACGCGATAGACCAATTCAACCTTTCCATCGCCAAGCGGCTTGAGCTCAGGCCCCACAACCTTCACATCAAGGAACCCGCGATCCTGATAAAATTTACGGATCGCCGCCAAATCAGTCTCCTTCATTTCAGGCTTATAGGCTCCAAACCAAGGTGTAATCCACCAGGTCTTCTTCTGCTGCATCACCTTCCGCAACTCCCAGATGTTATAGTAGTCGGACGTCTTACGGGACGGAAAAATATTCGGCGTAATCCGACGGAAAAAACTATCTTTCGCGATACACCCGCCCTCAAAACTTATCTTTTTAACCCGCAGCTTTTCACCTTCATTCACCTTCAACAAGAGATCCGCCACGCTAGCTTTCTCATCCGGTTTAAGTTCAAAGGAAATAACAGCATCTGGATATTTATTTTTACGGCAATAGGCCTCAACTTTACGGACTTTTTCACCGATCAAAGCCTGATCGACGTAATTACCCAACTCCAGCCCGAGCTCCTTTTTAATCTTCCGATTACCAATTCCATCTGCCCCAGTGATTTCAAGTTTCCGCAACCGTAATCGGCTGGCTACTTTATAAACCAGTTTAAATTTATCACCCTCCTGCTCAACCACTGCACGAACGTAAGAAAACCGTTCGGAACGGCGTAGATTATCGACATCATGCGCAACGGCCGCATTCAACTCGGCTTCGCTACCGATCGTTTGTCCGGCACGCAACGAAGTGTAGGCCTTCACAAAAGACTCATCCAGCGCAGTGTTCTCAACATTCTCTATGCGAATTTCACTCAACAGTAGTGCAGAAAATCCGAACGAAAACAGCCCAGACATCAATAGTAGCACACCTAAAAACTTTTTATTTTTATTTATCATTTTTTACTCCGCCGCACCATCAACGCCATGCCGCGTATCCCGATCCTCAAACCGCGTAATATCTTTAAAGAAATTCATTTTCACTTCACCGGTCGGCCCGTTACGATGCTTAGCAATATCCACGATCGCCAGAGTGTCTTCTCCGGAAGCCGCATCGAGTTCTTTATTATAATAAGACGGACGCTGAAGCAATAAGACAACGTCGGCATCCTGTTCGATGGCACCCGAATCGCGCAGGTCGGAAAGACGAGGTTTACCATCGCGGGTTCCCTGCTCCGGTGCGCGACTGAGCTGACTTAAAATAAGCACTGGAACTTTCAGTTCCTTGGCCATGGCTTTAATACTATTTGAAATCGATGCAGTTTCCTGCTGCCGACCTTCACGTGAACGGCGCTTATCGGCCAGTAGCTGCAAATAGTCGATTACGATTAAATCGATATTATAAATCCGCTTCATCCGGCGGGCTCGTGCGCGCAGATCCATAACATCCAAACCCGCTGAGTCATCTACAATGATCGACGCTTTCCCCAACTGATCGGCGGCCGAGGATATCCGCGTGCGGTCTGTTTCAGAAAAGAAATCTTTCCAAGCTGGCACTCCAGCCCGACTATAAAGCATACGACGAACCAACTGCTCCTGCGACATTTCCAAACTAAACACCCCTACCGCATGTTTTTTACCACCGCCGCGACCCAATGCCGCATGTTCAACAATATTCATAGCCAGCGAGGTCTTTCCCATGGAAGGACGCGCCGCCAGTACAATCATATCGGTATTATGAAGCCCGCGTAGCTCTTTATCCAGATCGATAAAACCGGTCGGCACCCCATTATCCTGAGTATTGCCATTGATAATCTGCCCGGCGGTCTTATAAACAATGTCTTTCCAATCATCGGAAGAAGAGGTTTTTTTGTCGCTGAGTTCAAAGAAAGCCTCTTCAGTCCGGCTTAACAGCTCTTCCGCATCGTCGTCCGTATAGCAATGATCAATCGCTTCGGCGGCCTGACTGATAATGCGTCTCAGCAAGTATTTCTGCTGAACGATTTCAATGTAATATTCGGCATGTGCCGAAGTCGGGGTACTGTCGATCAACCCCTCAAGAAAAGCATAGCCACCCGTTTGATCGAGTTGCCCGTTTTTTTTAAGATCCTCCCCGACCGTCAGCAGATCGATAGCCCGCGCGCCCTGATACATCCCCATCAACTGCTCAAAAAGCAGACGGTGAGCCGGAACGTAAAACGCATCAGCGGAAAGAGCCGTGTTCGAAAAAAGCTCGAAAATTCTATTTGAGTCGATCAGAGCGGAGCCAAGAACGCCACGTTCGGCTTCCTCGCTATAGGGCGGAAGACGACGCCCGCTCTGATCGATAGAACTCATTCTTCAACGATCCATACCTTCAGCACAGTTTTAACTTCAGGATGCAACGTAACCGTAACATCAAATACGCCGAGCTCATGCAACGGGGCATCCAACTTGAGCTGATTGCGATCAAGGGTTAGACCCTGTTCTACAAGCTTCTCAATAATCTGAGCGGCAGTGACTGAGCCAAACATTTTTCCGCCTTCGGATGTTTTTACGGCGATTGTGCAGGAAATGCTTTCAAACTTCTTCGCCAGCTCTTCAGCCGCCGTTTGCTCTTTGCGCATCAGCGCAAGTCGTTCAATGCGCTTCTTTTCAATCTGACGTTTCTTACCTTCGGTTACTTCCGAGGCCAATCCATTAGGAAGAAGGTAGTTCCGAGCATAGCCATCAGCCACACGCACCACATCGCCTTCAATCCCTAGTCCGGGAACCGCATCCATTAACAAAACTTCTACAGCCATTTGATTCTCCTTAGGTTTGCGCTTTAGCGCAAAAGCCCCATTACACGCGCCTGACGGATTGCCCGCTTAACCTGCCGCTGCTGCTTGGATGTTACACCGGTATAACGACGCGAAAGAATTTTGCCGCGTTCGGTCATAAATTTACGGAGCAACTCCGCATCCTTGTAGTCAATTTCGGTCACGCCTTCTAAAAGCCGTCCGCCTTTTTCCTCTTTATTCTCCACATATGCCATGATCTATACCCTTTCCTTATCAAAACGGAATGTCATCTTCATCCGCAACCGGAGCCCTAGACTCTTCTGTCGGCGGCGGGGTGTTATTCTGGTGGGGTGCATCGACTGTTTCGGCGCCGCGTTTGGGTGCGCCAAGAAACTGCACCCGATCCGCATGAACCCGCAACTTACTACGCTTCTCCCCCTGCTGATTCGTCCACTGATCGAGTTTTAAACGCCCTTCAACAAAAACTGGAGCTCCCTTATGAAGATATTCCGCACAGGTTTCCGCCTGCCGAGCCCAGACTTCCACATCCACAAACACCGTGGTTTCGACGGTTTCTCCAGCTTTATTTTTGTAACTCTCGTTGATAGCCAATCCCAGATCGCCAACGGCCGTCCCAGCAGGCGTATAACGCACCTCGGGGTCACGGGTCAGGTTGCCCATCAGGAATACTCGATTCAAGGTCGACATTTTAAGCCTCCTGCGCGACAACGGCTCCGTCTTTTTGCATAAACTGTGCACGGAATACATCCGTAACCAGTTTCAAACGACGCTTAAGCGCACTGATCTGTTCGCCGTCCAAGCGGAACATAATTACCACATAATAACCGGCTTTTTTCTTTCTGAGCGGACGCGCAAACGACCGTTTTCCCAGTTTCGTCGAACTCACCAGCATGCCGCCCAGCTTCTCCAGCTCAATCTTCACGGCTTCAATAGACTGGTCAAGCTGTGCTTCTTCCAGTGCTTCTGGGAAAATAAAAAGTCCCTCATACTGCGTTTTCAATTTTCTCTCTCCTTACTCTTATACTCTATTAAAGCAGTTCATAGCCTGCTCAATACCTTCGATACAAATCATCTCTACCGCATCTGCGGCCCGACCAACCACATCGCCCAGACCTATCCGTTCGGCATCAGAAAACCGCCCTAAAACATAATCTGCGAGCGGCAGACTATCAGGTTTCGGGCCGATGCCAATCCGAATCCTGCCGAAAGAACCATCCTCCAAAACATCCAGAATCGACTGTACCCCATTATGCCCACCGGCCGACCCCTGCGCCCGCACACGCAACTGACCCCAACCGAGCGCCACATCGTCATACACAACCAACAGGTCGCTGGATCTCCCACCAGCCTTACGGAGCACCGGCCCGACAACACGCCCGCTGCGGTTCATAAACGTCTGCGGCTTCACAAGCCGCACAGCCTCACTTCCTATCACACCTCTGGCCGTTTGCGTAGGAAGCAACCAACTCCGGCGGAAAGAAAGTTTCAAGCGATTCGCGAGCTCATCTAACACCAAAAACCCTATATTGTGGCGGGTCATTTCATAATCCCGCCCCGGATTCCCGAGTCCGACAATCACCTTCACTTAAACAATCTCCGCCATCTTCAAAACTACTTCGTCTCTTCTTCGGGCTTCTTCTCACGGATTACTTCCGGCTCGCCCGTTGCAGCAACCGCTTCTCCGGCAACTGGCTCTTCTTCAACAACCTTCGGTTGCGTGACCGCAGCCACGCCAACATCGGCATCCATTAAAATCGTATATTTTGAAGCGTCGATCTGAATATCCTTGATCGTCAGCATATCGCCAAGTTTCAGACCGGACACATCCACATTGATCCCCTCGGGAATATCCGCCGGGAGACATTCAATCTGAACGTAATGCAACAGGTGATCAAGCACGCCGCCCTGAGTTTTGACCCCTTCAGCTTCACCGACAAGCTCCACAGGAACCTCTACGCGAAGCTTCTTGTTCATGTCCACCTTTTGCATATCCACATGAACTACGCCGCCGAAAAGTGCGTGATGCTGAACTTCTTTCAACAACACGGATTCTTCTGCTCCGCCATCAATCTGAATTTTAATCATCACATGCTCACTGGCGTGATGACGCAACATCTGTTCGAAGTCATGCTTCGGCAGCGTAACCATACGGGCTGCACTCCCGTCACTGTAAATCACGCCCGGCACCCAACCTTCGCGGCGCAACCGACGCGCACTGGGTGATCCCTTTACTTCTCTACTCTTAACTGTAATTTTTGCATCCATAGCTCTTTTTCTCCTCAAGTTACTCTAAAAAGTGACGTCACCGAATTGTTATCGTGAATACGGCGGATTGCCTCGGCCAGCAACTCCGCAACGGAAAGAACCTTTACCTTGTTACCGGTCTCGCAACGAGCCGGAACGCTATCGGTCGTCACCAACTCAAGAATTGGCGACTCATTCAACCGTTCAACCCCACTGCAATTCAGTAAAGAGTGAGTCACGGCCGCACGAATTGAAGCGGCACCGGCCTGCTCCAGTAACTTCGCTGCGGCTGTCAGCGTACCGGCGGTTGAAGTCATGTCATCCACTAACACGGCATTGCAACCTCGCACATCACCCACCAGATGAGTAGCCTCAACCCGCTCAGCACTCTTGCGCTCCTTACCAACTACTGCAACACCAGCCTCCAACATATCCGCATAAGATGCCGCCAGCTTCATGCCGCCCGTATCCGGCGCCACAACCACAAGATCCTTTAATTTCTGTTCACGCAGATATTTTACAAAAACCGGCGCGGCATAGAGGTGATCCACCGGTATATCAAAGAAGCCCTGAATCTGCTGGGCGTGCAAATCCATAGTTAGCAGACGATTGGTTCCTGCGGCCACCAGTAGATTGGCCACCAGCTTAGCCGTAATCGGAACGCGCGGCTGATCTTTACGATCCTGACGGGCATACCCATAAAAAGGAAGCACGGCGGTGATACGTGAAGCGGAGGCCCGCTTAGCCGCATCAATCATAATCAACAGTTCCATCAGATTTTCATTCGGCGGATAGGACGTCGGCTGAATAATGTACACATCGCGTCCACGGACGTTTTCGGCAATCTTCACGAAGATTTCGCCATCCGGAAATCGGCTGATCTGCACATCACAAAGCTTTTCGCCAACTTTGGCGGCAATGCGCTCCGCCAAATCCCGATGAGCTGTTCCTGACAGAATTTTCACTGCTTCCCTATTCTTTACTTACTATAACCTATTCTCTCACGCCGATTTTTACCCGCCGGGTGGTTGATTTGCCCGACTAGGATTTGAACCTAGACGCCAAGAATCAAAATCTTGTGTGCTACCATTACACTATCGGGCAGCCCCCGTTACATGACAAAAAACGCTCCTCCCTCCGCGAGAGAAGCGTTGAACCATAAAAAGAGCCCCTGACGTTGTCAAATTAAAACGGGAAATGTGTCTAAAAAACAAAACAGCTGTCGTTTGGTATCACGCATCGCCAGCTCGAACACCTATGCGATAGATGCTGGGGGAAACCCCAATCTGCCGATTAAAAATGCGAGAAAAATAAAAAGGATCGTCAAATCCGATCGCTTGTGCAATTTCAGCAACCGGACGATTCGGCATAGCCTCGAGCAGTTCCATCGCCCTTTGCAGGCGGACTCCAGTCTGATAAGGCTTAAAACTCTGTCCAGTTGTTTTTTTAAATAACCGAGAAACAGCGGAAGCACTGCGTCCGCTGATCTTCATCGCTTCTTGCATCGTTAGCGATTTCTCCGGATACTGATGGATTCGCTCAATCACCGGCTCAATCAGGTCATAATCCCGATGCCGGATGAGCTGACTGCGCACCATGAGCTCAAGGAGCTGACGAAACATAGCCAGCAGAATATCGATCTTTTCCTCGGGAAAAACAGTACTGCTCATAAAAACAGCCTGTAAAGCCTGATTGTCCTGCTCTTTTTCCCAACGAGTCGCATAGGGCGTGACCTCTTGAGCAGCCTGACTGCGAAACTGTCCGATCATTACAAACCCAGCCAGTCGGCCTTCCACGAAAAGCGGCGCGACCGCTTCGCGCATTCCGCCGTGACAAGTGTAGGAAATCATCTCTTTCTTTTCCAACGCCAGCTGCATCATCCGTCGGTCGAGTTCGCGACAGCATGAATCCAACCTCAAGGTTTCACGTAACATCCGGCAATAGGCACAATTCGGACGGCCTTTTTCATCTGGATAGAGGATCTGCCTGTCCGGTCCGAACAGCGAAACGCGAGTCCCGTGCAACTCCGTATAGAGATCAAATACTTCAGAGACCTTTTTACTGATCCTATGGGTCAACGCAGTCGGCATTTGACAAATAAAGCGTAAATCGCCCGAAATGTCCATGACTTTGCTCGTTTTGCCTATGGCGTCACTCCAAACCGTCCATTAAAGTAATCCTATGAATAAACAAGCCGTCATCAACGAAACTATCGCCGCCCACCTTAAAAACTTCGGGAAAAAGCCAGAAAGCGCCGCCTGGGCACCGGGTCGAATCGAAGTACTCGGCAACCATACCGACTATAATGACGGTACCGTTCTCTCCGCCGCGATTGATCTGGGCCACGGGTTTTGCATCTCACGTTCCAATCAGCCTGGTATTCACCTGTTCGCCGCCGATGCTAATCAGCAGGCCAGTTTCGACATTACCGACCTTAGCAAAGTTCCAAACATCGGCAGCGGAAATTATGTCAAAGGCGTTTTTCATTTTATTCAGGAACATCTGGACGAAAAAATCGATGGACTCGACTGCACTTCATTCGGAGCAGTTCCGCTCGGTGCTGGCCTCTCCAGCTCAGCCGCACTTGAAGTTTCCGCCGCTTTTTCCGTGCTAAAAATACTCAATGCCACTATCGACAAAAAAGAAATCGCCCGCCTCTGCCGCCGGGCTGAGCACCAATTTGCCGGCACCAATTGTGGACTACTCGATCAGTTTTCCAGCATCTTTGGACGCGACCACGGACTGATTCACTCCGACTTCCGAACCTTGGACGTTTCGTCCGTCGTACTGCCGGACGATATTGAATTTCTCGTTGTCAATCCACACGTCAAACACAGCCTCGCAGATTCGCCCTATAATGAACGGCGCGAACGCTGCGAACAGGCCGCAGCCCAACTGGCTGAAATCCTACCGCATCCCGTCACCGCATTGCGGGATGTGTCGCCCGCAGAATTCGCGGTGAATCGAAGCCGGATCGCCGCCGGTGCGGCTAAACGCGCGGCCCACGTTATCGGAGAAATCGACCGCGTTGAGCGGGGCGTTGAGATGCTTCGTAAAGGTGATGTCCAAGCCTTCGGGCAACTTCTCTTCGAATCGCACCAGAGTTCGATTGAAAACTTTGAAAACTCCTGTCCAGAGCTGGATATTGTCGTCGAAGCCGCCCGCGAAGCTGGGGCACTTGGCGCGCGCCTTTCCGGAGGCGGATTTGGCGGCAGTGCCATTGTTATGGTGCAGAAAAAACAGACGCAGGCGATAACTGAAAAAATCGGCGCAACCTGCCGTACGAAAGGCCTCGCGCCCGAATTTATTGCAGTCACACCATCCGCTGGTGCGACCCTATCTGATTAGCGCATTTAACGGTTGAGATGCCGTTCGACCCGCTTGTAGGACACGCTTCCCGTATCCGGGAGCGTGTTATGGGTACAGGCTCTCTGAGTACAGAGAAGCCCGTCCTATAAAATCCAGATACGGTACCTCAATCGTTAAACGCTGCAGCGTAACTGAATTATGCTGGCTTCTGCTTTTTAATAAGCATCTGAACAATCATAATCAGGTTACTGGTTGTCCAATAAAGCACGAGGCCCGACGGCATAGTGTAAAAGAAAAACAGCATCATGATCGGCATCATGATGGCCATCATTTTCTGCTGCTGGGGGTCGCCAGCACTGGGTGTAAGCTTCTGCTGCCAAATCATCGTGGCTGACATCAGCAACGGTAGAATATTCAGCGAACCAACAACTGGGATCATTCCTGCGAAAAGATTTTCCGGTTCGGAAAGGTCTCGAATCCAGAGAAACTTGGAGAACCGCAGTTCGATGGCACTGCGCAGGACTACAAAAAGTGCGATGAAAACCGGAATCTGAATAAGCATCGGCAGGCAGCCACCCATCGGATTGACCTTGTTCTCCTTATAGAACTTCATGGTTTCCTGCTGCATGCGTTGCGGATTGTCTTTAAATTTTTCGCGGATCTCTTTGAGCTGCGGCTGGAGTGCCTGCATCTTGCGCATGCTTTCGGTGCCCTTATGGGTAATGGGCCAGAAAATGACGCGGACGATGACGGTGAGCAACATGATAGCTACGCCGTAGTTTCGTACCACTTTGTGGAGCGCATTCAACCCCCACAGCAGACTAGTTTTGATCGGGTACATCACCGGATTCATGAACTTCCAGAAGCCCATGCTCTTAAATTCCATGACCTCAACCTGCTCCATGCCTTGCGTCTTGAGAAAAGCGTAATCTTTCGGACCAATATAAACGCGGGTTTTACGGACAACCGTTTCGTTGCCGGCAATCTGCTGTGAGTTAAACCGGAGGGCACTAGAAACTTCTACCGGAACCGCTTTTTTCCCCTCGCCTTCGCGGCGGATAGACAGATCAAAAGCATCAGCGGCGGTTTCAGGTGTCAAAATTTGTACAAAGAATTTATTTTTGGCGGCGACCCATTCCACGGGGCTCGGAGCAATCTGTTCCACCGTAGTGGTCAGCACGCCGGTTGCTGTTACGCCGCCGAACAATTTGTTGAATTCTTTTGCCCAATGACGGACGCCGTCAGTCGGCGCGAAGGAGTCGACGCCAAGCGTAACGATTCCAGCCATCTTAGTGGTTCCTTTGGCTTCAGCCATCGAACCGGTCGGCAGACGCAGATCAGGTAACGTCCGTGGAGTAGTACTACTGTTTACAAACGAATCCTGAACTTTCAGCAGATAGTCGCCTTCCAGCCTGAGTGTGCGTTCAAAAGACAGTCCATCACCGAGTACAGCTATGTAGCGCAGGCCATCAGCCGTTTTCTCGAGTGTGCCAGCAGGAACCGGCAGACCAGCGTAGCGCAACGCGGGTGCGGCGGCGAAGTCCAAAGCCATCGGGCCACTACCTTTACTATTAGTTCCGGGATAATTTTTAAGAACGGCGGAAACCACGGCACCGCCGTAAGAAGAAACCGTCAGTTCGACATCCTCGTTAGCCAACGTCAGTCGCTGTTCAGGCACAGAAGGCACTACAACTTCCGGCACTTTTGCAACAACGGCCTCGGCGATAACTGTCGCCGCCTTTTCAACCGGAGCTGAAACAACCGGTTTTTCAACGGTAGCGGGATCCGCGTGTTTAACCGGCTGTTCAGGACGCGGAAAATATTTCTTTTCCAGAGCCGGATAAAAATTCATCCAGGCGAACATCAGCGCCACGAGAATCGCCACAATAATAAAATCATTTTTCTTCATAGTCTCATCTCTCTTTTTTACATTCCGGCACGGGGTCAATCCCGCCGGGATTCCACGGATGGCACCGGCAAATTCGTCGGAAACTCAGCCAAAGGCCGTAAACTATGCCATGCTTCTCAATCGCTTCAATCGTATAATCAGAACAAGTCGGGTAAAAACGGCAGCAGGCCGGCTTCATTCGTGAAAAGGTTTTCTGATAAATCCGAACACAACCTATCAATAGGCGTTTCATTTTATCAGCAACCCCGCTTTTTCCGCCAGCCGAAGGAACTCACATTCAACCTCCTGATAAGAGGCAGAAAGTAGATTATGGCGAGCAATGATGACGATATCGACCTGGCCGAAAAGTTCTGAACGGTGTTGACGAAAAATTTCGCGCAGACGCCGCCGAGCTAGATTTCGATCTACCGCGCGATTACTGACTTTTTTACTTGTGACCACCCCAAGTCGTAGAGCGGACTCTCCGCCCGTACGAAGCCAGAGCACCATATAGTGCCCTACAACACTTCTTTTCTGTGCAAAAGCCTCCCCAAAGAGGGAGGCCTGAATTAAGCGCTGTTTTTTAGATAGCGTCTTTGAGTCCACCGGTAACTCATCCGGTGACAACAAGTTATGCATCACAAACGGTCAAACGTTTGCGACCTTTACGGCGGCGGTTAGCCAAAATTTTACGACCGTCCGCTGTTTCCATGCGGGCGCGGAAACCGTGTTTACGCGCACGTTTAATTTTCGAAGGATGCCATGTACGTTTCATTATTCAATCTCCACTGAAATTCAAAAAGAGCACAAACCCTGCCAAGTTCATCCGCCGCTGTCAACTTCTTATGCGGTTAAAACGGTGCGGCCGTTCCTATTTTTGTATTAATGGCCGCTTCAGCGATGGAGCGACCATCGATTAATATCGGTTGTTTACGGGCGCGCCACACGCGCCGCTTAGTTTTTGCAATCAGGTTGTGCCCCAACGCAAAGAAAAACAATTTTTCCTCAAGCTTAGCTAGGAGCCACATAAAGGGATAGCCCAGCGAGGCCAAGACATTCAGCTTAGTATAATGATAAAACTGCTCGGTTCCGGTATCCGGGCCAGGCATGTTATAAAGTCCGCGAGCCAGTTGATTGGCCGCCGCCTCACAAATCATACCGGGCATTTCGACGCAACCAGTTGAATACGAATCGGTCTCGGGTACATCAAATCCATCCTTGAGTACTTCAAAAAGATCTCCACTGGTATATCCGGGACGCTCAAGCCCTTTAGCACGCCAGGAAAGCCCCAGCATCGAGCGAATCGGGCAGCTTCCCAAACAAAACAACTTGCGGGTCGCGGTGACCACCAACCGTCCATCAGATTTTAATACGCGATGACATTCTTTGATGAAGGCATAATCATCCCGAACACGCTCCAGGGCATCCACAATGACAACTAGATCGTACGTCCCGTCAGGATCTTTTATGACGGAACCGCTAACTAAATCAACCTGATCCGGAATAAACCAGTCTAGCGATACTTTTACAGAATCTGATAGCACCAAGGTTTTCCAGTGTCCGCCGCCCTCACGCAATCCTATACTGATCATGCCATCACCGGCCGTTATTTCTAGGCAATTCTGATTAGTCGTACTGTTGATCAGCTCTTTTAGTTTACGCAGACGCGACTGTCGCCGGATCGAGCGTTTAAACAGCTTTTCCTGCCAGCGGATCACTTCATTGCGCAAATTAGCATCCATTGTTTTCATAGCGCCGGAGTATAGGAGGAGGAATAGAAGAAGGGAAGAATGGAATGATGGAATGATACGCTCTCTAGAATCCAAAGCCCCACAGAACTCGCCGGTCTTCAGTCCGACAAAGGATCTTTCAACTTATTCCTTTTTATCCTTCAATGCCTTTTTAATCAGTGCCAGTCGCTGGTCATATTCTTGCGGAGTTACCAGATAGGCGTGACAGCGACAACCTGCAAGTTCACTGGCGCTACGAAGTAAATCGTTATCCAGCGGATTAAGCACGGCCAGTAATAAATCGTTTCCTACTTTCGCAAAGGGTAGGGCTCCGTGATGACTGATAAAGTCCAAGGGCAAAACCTCCCGAAGATCTTCGCGCTCATCAAACTGGCTCAACACCATAATCGGCATACCACTCTTATGGCACAGATAGGTCAATAATCTCTCAAAGCGGCTAAAATTCCGGTCGCTTAGAACATGTAAAACCGTCACAGGAACACTCACTTCGCGAGATGACATTTCAGATAAATCATGCAAAACATTGGAGTATTCTTCCTGCGTAAGCTGTTCATTTTGGAAAAGGTCCCAAGCTAACGCCATTTCTGATTCGATACCGATCTTGCGCCCGACAGCCAGCTTTTCCTGGATTTTGTCATCCATTAAATTCGTCACCAGCTGCAGTTCCTGCAACCGTTCGATGCGCTGCTGCAACTCGGGGATATCATCAACGATAGAAATATACTGGTTTAATACAAAAGCTATCATGTCGCCATTATGTGCGACACGCGCACCAGCATCCAGTTGCTTAAGGCGATCTAAAGCCTTTTGGGGAAGTTCCAGCTTAAGATCGGTTTCATAAAGCGCACGTAAGGTAAAAAGGTCGTCCGGCATCACCTCAAGGATCTGCTCGAGCATGGCCGCCGTTTGCTGTAACTCATCGCGAACTTGAATCGTTTGACTCATAATGACTCCTTAATAGGATAAATATTAGTTTTAATAAAGCACGATTTAGGCCATTCATCACAATATCTTGCCTGCCATACAAGATATCCCTTGCTCTTTCTATACGCTCTCGGCTTGTTTCTAATAGATCGAACGTCTAAACTCGCGATTATTCTTGGCACCGTTTGTGCTAAAATGTTTATTAAAGCGGTAGTAAATTTATGAGTGAAAAAGCCTACAGATCTCTGATGGATATTCTCTTCGCCCGCTTTTCGGTTTCGCCAGAGGCGATGACAGCAGCGCGTACAGAAGCCGAAAAAAGCAATACTCCACTGGAAGAAGTGCTGGTCACGCAAGGCGTAGTACCCGCCTCCGTATTGCTGTTGTCCAAAGCCGAATATCTGGAAATGATCCCCATCAGTCTGGATGGATTCCAGATCGATCAATCGCTCGTAGATATCCTTCCGCGCGCCACCTGGGTGCAGTTAAAAATGCTCCCGCTGTGCAAAACAGGGAAATTACTTACCGTCGCCGTGGGGGATCCCTTCAATATTATGGGGATAGAAACTCTTAAAACGCAGATTGACTACCATATTTTTCCGGTAATCGCGGATCCGAAGGATGTTCTCGGTGCACTGGAAGGGTCAGATAAGGGGAGTTCAACCGGGTTAGAAGACATTCTCAAGGACATCGAAGACGACAGCGAATTGGAACTCGGTCACGATGCGACTACGGCTGAAAATATCGGTGAGATGCTCGAAAGCGCCGCAGACGCGCCCGTTGTGCGCATTGTCAATTCGATCCTTATCGAAGCACTCCGCAAGCACGCGAGTGATATTCACATTGAACCGATGGAAAAGAAAATCCGGCTACGCTACCGTGTAGACGGTATTCTTTACGAAAACCCCAGCCCGCCGAAGAGTGTTCAATCAGCCCTTTCTTCCCGCATTAAAATCATGGCGAACCTCGACATTGCAGAGCGGCGCATACCGCAGGACGGACGCTTCAAAATCAAAGCACTGGGTAAAGAAGTGGACTTGCGCATAAGTTATCTACCGACCGTACACGGCGAAAAAATCGTAATGCGTATTCTCGATAAAACGGCACTGTCTCCCAATCTGGAGGCGCTTGGACTTGAACAAAAGGCACTTGATGACCTAAAATTCGCCATTGCCAGACCGTACGGGATGCTACTGGTAACCGGCCCAACCGGTTCCGGAAAAACGACAACACTTTATTCGGCGCTTCAAGAGCTGAATAACGAAGATGTGAATATTATCACGGTAGAAGACCCTGTGGAATATCAGCTCGGAGGAATCAATCAGGTACAAGCCAAGCCAGAAGTCGGACTGACCTTTGCGTCTGGATTGCGCTCCATCCTGCGTCAAGACTCCGACATTATAATGATCGGGGAAATCCGCGATAATGAAACGGCGTCCATCGCGGTACAGGCCGCACTAACCGGTCACTTGGTGCTAAGCACCCTTCACACCAACGACGCAGCTGGGGCGATTGCCCGTATGGCTTATATGGGTATTGAACCGTTTCTTCTTTCATCGTCTCTGGTAATGACTCAGGCGCAACGTCTCTTCCGCAGACTTTGCCCATTCTGTAAGCAGCAGACGAATCTGCCGGAAAAAACGCTACGGCTCAACCATCTAGATCCGGATAAGTTTAAAGAAGTAACCTTTTTTAACGCTAAAGGATGCCCAAAGTGCAGTGGGCTCGGCTATAAAGGTCGCGGCGCACTAATGGAAATTCTGTTGCTCAACGACGAAATAAAAGCGAAGATTCTGCAAACAGCCGAAGCCAGTGCCTTACGAGAAGTAGCCATTCGCAACGGTATGAGAACGTTGCGCGACACGGGGCTGACTAAGGTAGCTGAAGGAATAACAACCATTGATGAGATTTTGAGAGTAACCACTGAATAGGCGAAAAATTTATGGCAACAGCAAAAAAGGTAGTAAAAAAACGAGTAAGCGGTGCGGGGAAAATTCGGCACAAAGAGCTTCCGATGTACACCCGCCAGATGGCCGCCATGCTCTCTTCCGGAATGCCGCTAGTACAGTCTATAGTCGCACTAGAGGAACAGACCGAAAATAAAAACTTTCGGGCTGTACTTGGCGGTGTGCGGGTTAAGGTCGAAGGCGGTTCGATGTATTCCGACGCGCTGGATGAATACCCGCAGATTTTTGATGAACTCTATGTGAACATGATGCGGGCTGGTGAAACCGGCGGGATGCTGGCAGAAACCTCCGAGCGGGTAGCTTCCTTTTTAGAAGCCTCAAACCGACTACGTGCCAAGGTGAAATCCGCTATGATGTACCCCACGGTCGTTATGTCAGTAGCCTGTATTATTTCAACCGGTCTAATTGTATTTATCGTGCCGACTTTTGCCACTATGTTTGCTGGGTTCGGAGCCGGACTTCCAGCCCCAACACAAATGCTACTCGATGTGAGCAACTTCATCAGGGACTACTGGTATATCGTACTGGCCACCATCGCCGCTCTCATCTACGGCTTCCGCCGTTATGTCAGAACCGAAAAAGGCGGCTATATGCTGGATCTGGTCCGCCTGCGATTCCCCTTACTAGGTAAGCTAGTCCGCAAAATTGCCATTACCCGCTTTGCAACTACCTTCGCCCAACTGATTGCCAGCGGGGTGCCGATCATTCAGGCCATGAGCATTGTTGGTCTGGCCACCGGCAACAAGGTGATCGGTAAAGCGATCCTTGATGCCCGAGCCAGCGTTGAACAGGGAAAAACCGTCTCTGATACACTGAAGGGGAACAAGGAATTTCCAAGCATGCTTATTCACATGCTCTCTGCCGGAGAACAAACCGGCCAAATGGAAGAAATGCTCAGCAAGCTGGCAGAATTCTATCAGGAGGAAGTGAATACCATGCTAGAAGGATTGACCTCCATGCTCGAACCGCTGTTGATGGTCGTAATCGGGGTAATGATCGGTGGCATCGTTCTAGCCATGTTTATGCCTATTTTCAAAATGACTGAAGTCATCATGTGACGTCATGTGACGTGGAGAAAAAATATGCCTGAAAAAGAAACGACAGGTGAACACCGCGAGATTTCATGGACTACCATGATGGGACTCCTTGGAGGACGCCTTATCGCCATCAGTAGTTTTCTAATTTTACTCTCTTTTATACTAAAACAGGACAGTATCGCATTCTACGCCTTCATTGCCTTTTCTTATATCATAACCATTCCCTACTCACTCTGGATGCGCAATCAGGATCGGATGCGAAGGATGGCTCCATTGCAATTTCTGGTCGATCTGGTGTTTGTCTCTGGACTGGTTTATTTCGCTGGCGGCTTAGGTAATGATTTCCTAATCCTGCTCTATCCACTAATCATTCTATCGGCAGGAATCATTCTGCCACTAAAACAGACGATACAAATCACGGCATTGGCCATCATATCTTACGCGCTGATCACCCTGCTGATGGCTCAAAATATCCTAACGCACTATCCCCCGACCTCGATACGGAAAAATATAATTGATGCTTCCGGTGCCATAGCCTTGCGCATTGCCCTTTTCGTCGCCTTCGGCATTGCCAGCGCATATGTCTCGCGCCGTTGCGACTACATCAGCAAAAAAGAAAAACAATTCCGGGATATCGCCAAAATTATTTTTGAACATGTTAAAACCGGCTTGCTGTTACTTGATGCCAATGATCGAATTTTGATGGCCAACGGCCGAGCCTGTATTCTATTAGGCCGAGATGAAACCGAGCTCATAGGGAAAACGCTAGCATCCATCCACTTAAAACCTTCTGAAATTAAAAATGGCGACACCGACCTGCGGGGTGCCGCTGACTATTTTCGCCGATCAGATGGCTCCATATTCCCCGTCAGCATCGAAGATGCGCGTCTCACCATGCCTGCTGAAGCAGTTCCGCATGCCAACGCCTCGGTCGGCAGTCTAATTGACACTCGAATTTTAAACTTCAATGACCTCTCACATTTTCTACGATTGCAAAGCCAGACCCGCCAACTGGAACGCATCAAAGCGGCCGCTAACATGGCCAAAGAGATGGCCCATCAGATCCGCACGCCGCTCACTGGCATTTCCGGTGCCGTCCAATTGCTTCAAATAGATATCAAAAACAACACGGACAAAGAGTCATCCTCGACTACTAAAGAGCAACAATATCTCTGCCAGCAAATCATCACAGAATCTATTCGCATGGATAAAGTGATCCAAAACTTTCTCGACTACGCTGAATTCTCACCGAAAGATGCCCGTGACTTAATTCAAATGGATATCGATCAGGAAGCGAAAATGCACTAAAGCGGATCATAAAAAAGCTGCCAAAAACGGCAGCTTTTTTAATTTCGACAAACCTCCATGCCTATTAATACGCCCCGAGAGACCCGCATTTATTTCTTCGGATCAACCGGAAGCTTCCGGTAAAGAGTGGCAAGGCTTATTCCTAATTCATTCGCCGCCTTCTCTTTATCCCCATTGGCGCTCTCTATGGTTTTTCGAAGAAACTCTTTTTCTTTATCATGCAAAAACGCCTTGAGCGATTTTCCTTTAAATAGGTCGTGGCGATTTGTAATGACACCGGATTTGATTCCTTCCTCAACCGTATTCACGATTTTGGCTGGCAATGTTTCTTTAGTAACACCGCCGTGCTGAGAGAAAGTGAGCGCGTGCTGAATGACATTTTCAAGCTCACGGACGTTGCCCGGCCAGTTATAGCTATCAAGAATATTTTGCGTTTCATGGTCAATCATTGGAAGTTCAGCATCTGGGCCGATTTCCTTGCGCAAAATATGATCAATCAGCGGAAGAATATCTTCTGGCCGATTACGTAACGGCGGGATATCAATACTGATGACACTGAGGCGGTAGTAAAGATCTTCGCGGAACTTTCCCTGCTCGATAAGCTTTTCGAGTTTCTCATTAGACGCTGCGATGATGCGGACATCCACCTCGGTATGATCCGATCCCCCGACTTTCCGGATTTTTTTATCTTGTAAAACACGCAAAAGTTTAGATTGAATTTCCAAGGGCATGGATCCGATTTCATCGAGAAAAAGTGTTCCGCCATGTGCCATTTCAAATAATCCGGCCTTGGTCGTATTGGCTCCGGTAAAAGCCCCCTTAACATATCCGAACATTTCAGATTCCATCAACTGGGAGGGCAGCGCGGCGCAATTAACGGCCATAAACGTTGCTGCCTTGCGCGGGCTGTAGTGGTGCAATGCGCGCGCGACAAGTTCTTTGCCGGTTCCACTTTCACCATAGATGAGCACCGTCGTTGTGGTGGGAGCCACCCGCTCGATCATCTCGCACACTTTGCGCATGCCAGCGCTTTCAGCCACAATACCGTTCAATTTTTCTTTGTACTCAAGACGGGCTTTCAAATCTTTATTTTCCGTTATGGCATTGCGATACGTTATGGCTCGCTGGACGGTCAGCACCAACTCGTCGAGCTTAAAGGGTTTAGTAATATAGTCAAAGGCACCTTCTTTCATCGCTTCAACGGCTGTAGCAACCGTACCGTACGCGGTCAGCATGATAACCCCCATATCAGGCCATGACTTGACGGCTGTGCGAAGAAGTTCCATTCCGTTGATGGGGGTCATATTAATATCCGAAACCATCAGATCATATTTTTCAGTCTGAAGGAGTTGCAGTGCTTTCTCGCCATTGCTTGCGGGAGTAGCATCATATCCCTGCCCAATGAGAATTTTATTAAGCAGGTTTAAAATGGTCGGCTCATCATCAACAATCAATATTCTCGGCATGACTTATTCCGTTTCTTTCTTTATCTTTAAAACTAAACTAGTTTATCATTTTCGAGAAGAGCCGTCTATAGGTAAAATAGAGCCATTCCATTTAAAAATAAACCCATCTTCAGACCATCATCCTCCGCCTACACTATTCTTATTAATTAACAGGTGCGGGTATAATTTCTGCACAAATTCAACAACCTCCTGCCGGTAGGCCTCCGTTCCATCTTTTTCACGGTCGCCGGATATCGCAATATAGGCCCATTTATTACCGACACTGCGCACAACACGATCCCAGGCCAGCCAAAGCATACGGGCATAATGACTTGGCGTTTCACGGTCTTGCCCGACAAACCAATAGGCATAATAGCCGTAATAGGCTTTCGGTTTACCTTCCGCATCGTGATAATTACGAACGGTTTCCAACACCGCCACTTTGAGAGGCTTACGTCCTTCGATAGGAACTTCTATGATCTGAGGCGCAACAACGTTCCAGAAATGTTGATTGACGATCGTATTCCCCTGACCGACTAAGCAGCGCTCAGGACGGTGAATACTATCTCGCTCCTTACCAGAAAGCACGATGGAAACAAATACCTGATCGGATGCGGCATTGGTATAAATTGATTTAATAAACTCCGTGTCATGCGGCAGCGCATCATATTCAGCCAGACTCATGGTGAACAGTTTTTCGCCGGTTTTAGGGTTCACATTGGGCAAATCTAGTTCGCTGACACGGTATTGCGTTAAATCTTCCGGATTATGCGAATAGCGCAACTCGTCACCAGTCCAGCCGCCGTCCATCGAGGCGGGCAATTGCATGCTCACGCCAGCCACGTCACTCAGCGTGACATCCACGGTGAAGGCCAAAGCCAACGCGGTAATAATCATCAAACCGATAAGCACTAGATGCGGCGTAAAAGTGCGGATTTCCATTTTTTTATCCCCTCAATAAATTCCAAATTCAACAGACTGCCGATCACCACCATCATCGTAATAGATGCGGTAAAGAGAATATAACCGGAATAATCATGATAAATACCGAGTGCCAGTTTCCCACCGAAAGCTTCAGCCACAATCGCCACCGTAACAATACGCGCAATATTACCCACGACAGCCAGAGGAATTGAGGACATGAAGAGAATCCACTTTTTGAGTAGCGTCTTTTGCGTAAAATAGGCATAAACAGCCGTAAGAGCTGTCATGGCAAGTAGCGAACGCAAACCACTACAAGGGTCGGCCACGTCGAACTCAAAACCGCCTGCGACATTAGAATAAATGGCCGTTCCGGAACGAACCGCACCGATCCCAATACCATTCAACAGGCCAGCGGCCAACTTGGTTGAAAAAATACGCAACGGGAAAGCCAATACGTCCATAAAGTTCAACGGGATACAAAAAATCAGGTAAGAACAGGGGAAAATAAGTTTTTTAGCCAACTCCCATCCGAAAAGATAAAACGGAACGCCCCAAATCAACAACACCAAACTGGCTAAAGAAAAGTGGGTCTGTTGCATTTTAGCACCCAACCAGTGGATGAAAAGTGCCGCGATCACCACGGCTAATCCGCGCATATCCGTATGCATACGAACCGCCAAAATCTCCTTCCGCTTATACCAGATCACGCCGAGGCTGACAAAGGGGATGAAATAACCGTGCGAATAGTCAGCACCGAAAGAGATGGTGTCGCTCCAACGAGCGAACATCCACTGAAAAGCAGACCGGCTGCCCACGTTAACAACGGTGTTCCCCAGCATATGGAACATCATGAAAATCAGTCCGATCAATACAGAAATCAGCCCGATTCCGACCAACTCGGGCTTATCCAAAGCCCCTAGCCGCCAGCGTTCGCTCCAAACTCTAATTGATGATTGTTTTTGCATAAAACTAACTCAGCTTGATCTATATTTCGAAGACTACCACACCTGTTGAAAAATCGAAAGTTTTGATTACCTCTACCGACACCCTTTATATCGAACCTTCCATATATCTTCTAACTCCTCATAACTGCCTTTATAGACCATAAAAGGCTTGGGCGGTTCATTAAAATTTTCGAATTTTGTCTTCATAACCGTTGTATAAATTGCCAGAGCTCTGAAGCCGTCCAGCAGTGTGGCTGGCGTATCGAGAACCATAAAATCAATCCTATTTCTCTCGAATACCGCTAAATAATTTCTTTCTTTTATCAACACGGCATGGCGGAAATCTCCAATCAGCCCGTTCAGTCCGGTAAAATCGCGCTGGCTGAAATAAGAAACAACCCCCGAATCAAACATTACCCCGCATGCTAAAGGAGACGTGTTCTCCCTCAAAAACTGCGCGACCTCTAATTTTGCCCAGCTCATGGTTTTACGCTGCACCAGCCTCGGGTAAATACAAAGCTGAAGACCAGCCAGTAGCACAACCAACACCGGAACGACAGAAAACCTCCGACAGGAAAACTCGGGCACCCCGACTCCTGCCACCAAGGCCACCAATAAAAGCTCCGGAACCCAATACCATGCTGATGCCGCAGCATCCTGCGGCGCCACAAGCGCAATGAACACGGTATGCAGCCCAACAAACAGCAAAAATTCAGGACAAAAACGCAGTTTTTCAAAAATTTGCCGCCGCCGCGAACCGGTCAGCAGATAAATAAGGGCCAGTGTTCCGGCCGTAAGTAATCCGCTCAGTAACAGCACCGGAGAAATTCCGTTCAAGCCGAGAATATGCTGTACGCGAGGAATAAATTGATGCAGACACCAGCTGGAAATAAGATTCCAACTGCCTAACGGAGAAAAAGAAGCAGTTTTCTGCCAGGCGGACACCGTTTGAAGATGACCGAAGTTTATCCAGTTCCATAAAAGATATGGAATAACTAACAGCAGGCATCCAACGGCAGACGAAACAGCAGAAAGAAAAACTAACATCCCTGCGATAAAAGCATATTTCGGATTTTCAAATCGCTGGGGCCCACTACGCAAACAGAAAGCGAGATAACCCAGCAAGGCCAAAAGTACCACCGGACTTTCCAGAAAGCTGAAAAATATGGTGAAAGAGCGGATGTTCAGTAGGAGAATGAACACCGCCGCCGCCAGACCGGCTGCTGTCATCCGCGTGCGCCGAGCCAAAAAAAACAAAAGCCCGAGCGAGGCAACCTGCAGAATCAGAATAACCGCATAAACGCCGCGCAGTGCAAGCCACGGACGTTTCCAATGACCGACAAAAAATCATCCAACAGGCGGTCAGCAAAAACAAAGCGACTAGCAACCACATCGCCCGGCGCAATGAAGTATCGTTTCCGCAGTTCACAGGCTTTCCCATTGATAAACAGTTCCGAATTGGTCGTTATGAATCGGTCGCAACCCAGCTCGAAGCCGCGCAGAAACTTCCCGAATTCCTAAGACAGTTTCCGGTGCACGGCGCGCGACTGGCGGCAGTAAATCCAGTACATCGCTGAAAACAAAAATCCGTCCAGTCGCCTGCCGCTGCAGTTCATTCCATTGCGCCGGATTAATGAATTTGGCATCCACGATACGAGCCGAAGACTGATATTCGAGAAATGTCACAAAGCTGTGGGAATCGGCGGTAAGAATCAGGTCGCCAGGCCGAATCTGCGCAGCAATCCAGACACTCTTCTGTCGGCAATAATCGCCGTGTGGACTTTTTACGAGGCTCATCCCGCCAATCCAATTATGCAGCAGTAGCGCTGCCGCCAGTCCAACGGGTAGCCAGCGCGAAAGCCGAGTTTCCGGCAAAAAATTCCATACCAATCCGGCCAAAAGCCAGAACGGTGCAAGTGTACAGATCCACATTTCAGGATTGGCTGGTTCAAACAGAAAAGCCATCGCCGCCGTTCCGCCAAGCCAAAGCAGAATTGAAAATGTTAAAGCAAAGTTATCAGCGAAGGCTCGCCGCATTGCGCGAACTGCAAACATTCCTGTCGCCGCCAAAAAAGCTATGGCCGTGCCACACGTAACTGGAGCGAGCCACCGCACCCAAGCCGGTGCCATATGACCTGTAAAAAGCTCTTCCTGGAGCATCTGAAATGGAAACAGCGTCTCCAGTTTCACTACTACCGCAGGAACCGCGAATAGGAAATTTCCCGACAGCAGATTCTGCCCGAACGCCGTAGTGCCTCTAAGCCAGACGCGAGGCCTTGCCAATGAATCACGAACTACCTGCGTGTCGGTAAAAACTGTCAGTCCAGCAGACTGTGCAACCGTCATATAAACCGCTGCAGTAATGGTTAACGTTAGTAACAAATACACCATGGCTCGGCGACGGGTCAGTAACAAAGGAACCGAAACTAGAACCACCGGCAGAGAAATCAAATGCAACAGCAGCGCGGCGGCTCCACTCAATACAGTACCAGTAAAAAATAGAGGATGCTCTTTTGCACGAACCGCGCAATACAGAGTCAACAGGGAAAGCGCCGTGACCAGAATATAAATCTCAGCCGTGGTGCTGTACCGCCAGAAGCCGTAAGAAAACAGCAGTGCCGCAGAAAACGCCAAGACCGTCAGCCACTTCACGCCCGTACGCCGCAACAATGCCGCGAAAAGACAGATCGCCAGCGCACCCGAAACCATACTGCTGCCAATCAGAATCGGAAGTGCCCGCCCTGTATATCCTGCGAACTGGACAATGCGAAATACAATTCGCATTAGCGGCAAATAGAAAAGATGGTGCGCATGAAACATCTCTGTCCACGCCCCCTGCTCCGCCATGCAGGCATAATAATAGGCATCCTCAGCCTCACTGTGATTAGCTGGAACGGTCAGTACAAAGAAACCGAGCAGTGCGATAAAAAGTATAACGCCTTTAAGTCGGCTGCTCATTTTGGACTCCTTCTGAACCGCTGCTTGAGAATCCGGTAGAAGAAAAGCGGTAATCCAATAACATAGCGTTTGAAATGTTTACACGGAGAAACTACCAGACGGGAAAGCCATTCGAAACCAGATTGAGTAATCCATTGCGGTGCACGTTTTTCATAACCGGTGTACCAGCGAAATAATGCGCCGGTCGCAATGATGACACCCTTCCCGAGGCGATTCTTCGCCTGCCAGGCCCACTTTTCCTGCCGTGGCATGCCCATACCCGTGAGAATAATATCGGGGCCCAACCGCTGTATTTCATTTATGACCCGGATCGTTGCATCACTTTCCTGTGTAAAAAACCCATTGTCCCACCCTACTATCCTGATCTCAGGATATTTTTCTTTAACCCGCTGAACAAAAAAAGACACTACTTCATCCATATCGCCGACAAAATAAAGAAGGTAGCGCCGTTGTACACACAACTTAAAAAGTTCATCAATCCAGTCGGGCGGTGTCATGCGCTGTCCAAGCGTTTTGCCAAGTAGACGAGCCCCCAGCTTAACGCCAAACCCGTCACAAAAAACTACGTCCGAATCGTTCAGGATTTTGCGAAACTCCGGATCAGTATAGGCGATATTACAAGCATTCACATTAACGTTGTTTACCAACGCAGGTCGCCGACCCGCCGCTAAACGGTCAATTTCAGCCAGCAGTTCCGGCTGATTAATCACATCTACATTAATACCGAGAATATTGATTTTATCCATTCGGCCTCCCGACCATCTTATCTAAAGCCACGGCTAACGCTCCGGCGGACCGGCTTCGTATGTACTCGTCAAACGGGTAAGCACCACGACTCAGCTTTTCATCCGCCCTTCCGAGGGCCTCCTTCAGATTATCCAACTCTTCAAAACTCTCGCCGATCCGAACAGGATTAGATATCTGGAGCTCTAGAATCGGCAGCTTTCTCACGATCACCGGAACGTGAGCCGCTGCCGCATCGGCGATCAGTCCGGAAGCGCGAAACGCATAGCCCGAATCCGGATAATTTAAAACCATCACATCACACCCTGAAAGCACCTTCTGATAAACATCCGAACAGCCTGTATCCTGCAGTTCGAACCATGTGGCGGAACCGAATTTTGACTGTTTTTTAAACTCCATAACATTCGGCACGCCCACGACAACATCGTAAATCGGAATCAAAGACTCCAGATACTGCAAGAGGCCGTCGATCCCTTTTTCCGCCCGGAACTGACCGATCACGCCGATTCTTTTGATGCCGCCGGAACACCTTCTGATTTGTCCAGAACTCGGAACCGGATGCGGAAGTAAAAAAAACGGCTTACTATTTATCCCAAGTTCGCGCAAGGCTGCTTCCGGTGTCTGCTCGAAAAAGACAAACCGACATCCCATCCATCCCAACAGCCGGAATGCAGTTTTTTCCGTAATCCGGTGTCCGGCCCACTGCAAATTGTGGTTTACGACAAAGAAAAGCCTTTCAAGCCGGAAGCGGATTAAGGGGGCAATCAAAGCGAGAGGAATATTTGAAAATTCCTGAATCAGCATGTACTGATCTTTCTTCAGCCGCAGCACGCGAAAAATAAACCGGAAGTGGTTACAGGCCACCGCCACCTTCCGAACTAAAACATTCAAAAGAGACTCCGCAGAGAGCTTCATGACCTGCGGGACACGCAGCAAATCCTGAATCAAAAGAATATCAGTCTGAGCAACCCGGCAGACTTCCGCCAAGGGTTTCAATGCGCCGTGATAATGAATTGCATTCGAACTCACGCAGTGCCTTTTCCGATCACAATAAATGATTTAACCATCCCCACCAGACGCTCCTTGTGAACGGCGGCGTCTGGGAAAAGCAGACGAATCTCTTTCTGAGAAAGAAGTCTGATTTGATCGCAGTCGATCCGCGCGCGCAAAGCGTCCGGCTCCAGTTTAAGCCAGCCCAATGTAAAATGCTGATGCAACCAGGCTCGGACTCCTAAAGGAAGGAACGGAAAAAATGGTACGTAAAAATGGGGTTCAAGAGGAAACCGGAGATTCGGCGTCTGCACCATAAAATTCCGGGAAATCCGCTGGATTTCACAAGCCGCCCGGTCCTGCATGTCAAGATTGCCGACATGCTCAATTACACTGTTGGAAAAGGCGATATCATATTGCCCGGCGGCTACCTCATTGAGGTTCGTCACATCTCCCGATCTGAAATGAACCGGGATTCCGCTGATTTCGCATTCCTCCTGCGAAGCGGCATCCAGATTGAAAATATCAATGCTCGTCAGGCCGTCCTTATTTTCAAGGTAAGGCAGATTCATTTCCCAAAAAGATCGCGTCCCGCCCAGATCGGCCAGAAAAAGATCACGCCGTCCAGACGCATGAATAAGCGCATCCAGATACCGCATGCGGTTCCGGCGCAACCGGGCGGAAAGGCTGGACTGATTGGCGTGTGAAGAAACCCTCATTCAGACATTACCTCGGATAGCGTCCAGAATTACGGAAGCAAAAACTTCTGGACGGCTTCTTTGCACAAAGGCACTGCACAGCGCGGCGTCAACAGCCGGAAGGCACTGGATGGCATCGGCGATGCTTTTTGCAACAGCTTCCGGACGGATCAAACAGACTGCGCCCAACCCATTCTGCTGGATCAGCCGCCCGAGAAGTCCGGCGGCTGGACCGATCACCGGCGTGCGTACTTTAGCCGCCAGAGCCAGAATACCGCTCGAATATTCAGGACGGATGTACGGCATAAGAATAATGTCTGACTGTTCAAAAAGTGCCATCATTCGCCCATCAGACACAAACTGGGACTCAATGTTCAAATGGATGTCGGGACGAGCCATTCGCAAACGGGCGCAGGATCGTTCAAAAATCTTCCGATAACCGTGCTCCGGTTCACCGCAGAAAATAAAAGCGCTCTTTGCCGCGACATCCAATGGAAGCAACTGTAGCGCTTTAAGCAGAACACCAGCTCCTTTACGCAGAGAAATGGCACCAAAAAACAAAAATATTTTCCGATCCAGATTTATCCCACAGGAATCACGAATTGAATAATCAGGCTCCGGAATGGCTTGAGAAACTGGATCTGGGACGGGAATAAAGCGAACTCGGGAACCAAACCGTTCGTTGAGCCACTCACAGCTTTTTTCTCCGTTAAGCAGAAAAATGTTTTTTATCGGCGCGCGATAAAGCAATCGTCTGGTTTTCCAATGTTTGAAAAAAAACTTCAGACCACGCGGCAGTTCCGGATATTGAACGAATAAAATGGCTGAAACCGGACAGGGTGCGCCGTGCAAAGCCAGTGAAAGTTCCAAATGGGTCAATTCCAAAATCAGTACATGGTCAGGATCAAAATGCTTACAGGCTTGCTTAAACAGACCATATAAAATCTTTCTCTTTTTTAAACGACCCGCATTGGCCAGCGCGGTTTTTGAGCCCGGACAAAATTCATCGACATTCGAATCGGTTAAAAAAACAAACTGGCATCCAACGTGATGATTCTGTGCGATGCACTCCTCCAGCCAGCGGATAAAGTTGGCACGATGTCCGCCAGAGAGAGGCTCAAATATCAAAATTGTTTTCATCTACTCTCTGTTTGGAAAATAAGCATGGGGTCAGCAACCATACGTTTAATCTCCTTCAAATACTGCAACTCAAGCAGAATGCTGGGGAGATAAGTAAATTGAATACAGACACCGGAACAGTCATACTGCCACCTTCGATATAAAAGATACACAGACGTACGTCTTACGTCAACGATACGACAGTACGCGAATCTGATCGTTTATCGCATTACGCGATCTCCCTCTGGATCGGATGGGATCACGGGGATTTCGCCCCGTGACCCTTCCACACCACCGGACATGCGGTTTTCCGCATCCGGCGGTTGAACCCGGCAGAGGTCATCTTTTCACCCCCGCAAAGTCCCACGGAATGATTAACCCATAGCG
>JBBQSL010000009.1:0-36815 GCA_038213895.1 Kiritimatiellales bacterium
CCGTCGACAAACCAATACCAGTTAAACGTGGACTCAACCCCCATGGACTGAATCTGAGGCCAGAAAGGCTCCATCGCAGCATTCACTGCCGGAAGGTTCGCCGACACCCTTCGCCTAAACACCTCGCCGCCGTCCTGATTGCAAACCGAGAGGAAAACATTGTTTCCATGAAGGTCTGCACCTGCATATAATCTGTCTGCTTGGGTCGCTTGCATGTGTACTCCTTTCGTTTGTGGTTAAACTAAGAGTACTTTGCGCTCGACCGAAGACTATTTCAAAGAACCTCTATATGATTATCAGTGAGCACATCCGTACATTTTTGATGCGGAGGCGATGGGGTCTGCCTAAATCGTCATTTTGTTTTTCAACTCCCATAAAACTCCTTCACAAAAATTTTTCAGGAGAGAGTTAGCGTCGTTGCGTCTTACGGTCAAATTCGGCAAGATTAGGAAAAGTAGATTCAGCTTTTGGAATATGAGAAATTTTTGCGGTCAAAAAACAAACAACAATGAGTGATGAAATAAATATTTTGGAAGTGGATCGAATTGTCGTCGCGCTTGGTCCTAGCGAGGCGTCCGTTATTCCAATCCTGCAGGCGGTGCAGAAACAATTTAAATATCTGCCCGAGGCCGCCATGCGGCGGATTTGCGAAATCAGCGAGATCACGCCCGCGCAGATTGAAGGAGTTGCTTCGTTCTTTTCACAGTTCCGCCGGACGTCATCTGGCACACACCTGATCAGCGTTTGCGACGGTACCGCGTGTCATGTCAAAGGTGCAGAAGCGGTTTATGGCTCGGTGATGAATGTGCTGGGCATCAAGGAAGGCGATACCGATGCGGATGGATGCTTTACGGTGCAGAAAGTGGCCTGTCTCGGTTGTTGTACGCTGGCTCCGGCGGTGCAAATTGATGGCGTAACCTACGGCCATGTGCGTACCGACACCGTTTCAAACATGATCACCGATTTTCTAGAAAACGAAGCCAACCGGACGCCGCGCAGTTTTCATAAATCGGAAGACGGTGTAGCTTTCGGTGAAGTGCGCATCGGGCTGGGTTCATGTTGCGTCGCTGGCGGTAGCGCAAAGATTCGCGATGCGCTGGAGGATTCTCTCGCTGCGCTGGACTGCAAGGTCGATATCAAACCGGTCGGCTGCGTCGGCATGTGCCACCGTACGCCGTTGGTGGAAATCGTAATCCCGGGTGACGATCCGGTGCTGTATGCCAAAGTGAAACCGGAGGACATTCTGGAAATCATCACACGCCACTTCCGTCCGGATAAACCGTTCGTCAAGATCCGTGTGGCGGCGGAAGGTTGGCTAAAAAAACTTTATACTGACGAAGCGCGCGGCGTACCGGAGCGCTACTCCATTGATGTACGCGAAAAGACAGTTGCCAATTTTCTGGGTCGGCAGGAGCATATCGCCACCGAACACGGCGGCCTGTTGAATCCGGCGGACATGGAGGAATATAAACGGCTGGGCGGTTTCGAGGCTCTCAAAAAGGTATTATCCCAAAATGATCCCGAAAGACTAATTTTAGAAATTGAGAAAAGCGGACTGCGCGGTCGCGGCGGCGGCGGATTTCCGACCGCCCGCAAATGGGTCGTCGTACGCAAAGCTCCCGGCGCGAAGAAGTACATCATTCTAAACGGCGACGAGGGCGATCCGGGCGCTTTTATGGATCGGATGATTATGGAGTCCTATTCGTATCGCGTGATCGAAGGGATGATTATCGCATCGGTGGCGGTCGGCGCGACGGAAGGCGTACTTTATATTCGTGCTGAATATCCGCTGGCGTTGAAACGAATGCGTAAAGCACTGGCCGATTGCGAAGCGGCTGGCTGGCTGGGTGAAAATATTTTAGGTAGCGGCCACTCCTTAACGCTTAAGGTTTTTGAAGGCGCGGGCGCTTTTGTCTGCGGCGAGGAGTCGGCGCTGATTGCTTCGCTTGAAGGCCGTCGCGGCATGCCGAATTTTCGTCCGCCGTTTCCGGCTGAACAGGGGCTGAACGGTTGTCCGACGTTGGTGAATAATGTAGAGACCTATTCGGTGATCCCGTGGATTATCCGCCATGGGGCGGAAGCCTTTGCCCAGTTCGGGACGGAGAAGAGCAAAGGGACCAAGGTGTTTTCGCTGGCGGGCAAAATTGAACGTGGCGGCCTGATCGAAGTGCCGATGGGCATCACCATCAACGAAGTGGTTGAACAGATCGGTGGCGGAGTTTCCAAGGGTCGGAAATTTAAAGCGGTGCAGATCGGTGGTCCGTCTGGCGGCTGTATTCCGGCAGCGCTCGGCGATACGTCGGTGGATTTCGAGGCCTTGAAAGAAATCGGCGCGATGATGGGTTCCGGCGGTTTCGTGGTGCTGGATGATCGCGACTGTATGGTTGAAATGGCGCGCTATTTTCTGTCGTTCACACAAAACGAGTCGTGCGGTAAATGCACGCCGTGTCGCGTCGGCACCAAGCGGATGCTTGAAATTCTGACGCGGCTTTGCGAGGGCAAAGGCAAGCCGGGCGACATTGAGAAGCTAGAGCAACTCGCCGAAATAGTTCGGTCACAAAGTTTGTGTGGACTCGGGAAAACCGCGCCGAATCCGGTGCTGACGACGCTTCGGTATTTCCGCGATGAGTTCGAAGCGCACCTAGAAGGCCGCTGTCCGGCAGGTAAGTGCAAAAAGCTGATTACCTATTCAATCAACGACGAATGCATCGGCTGTACGAAATGCGCCGTTGGTTGTCCGGTAGAAGCCATCAGCGGCGAGCCGTATGCGAAGTTTAAAATTGATCCCGCAGTTTGTGTGCGATGTGACAACTGCCGACAGGTTTGTCCGGTGGATGCCGTGGAAGTAAAATAAGGAGAGTGATGACCGCAAAGATGTGAAGACGCAAAGGGAAGAATTATTTCGAATTAATTAAAGGAAGAGGGATATGACAAAGACAACGGAACGGCAGGAAGAACTGGTGAAACAATTCAGCGATGCGGCCATTGAGGTGCATCGGGAGTTGGGGCTGGGCTACGATGAGGCCGTCTATGAAAACGTTTTGGTAGTAGAGATAGATTTGCGCGGTATTCCTTATGAACGGCAAAAAATTGTTGAAGTTTTCTACAAAGGAACGTGTGTCGGAGAAGGACGAATCAATTTGTTTCTGGGCGGAGAGGTCGTTGTTGAGTTGAAGGCGGTAGAGCAATTAAGCCCAAAGCACATGGCGCAGGTTATTTCTTATTTAAAGGCCATGAAGCGGCCTTTGAGTATATTGGTAAACTTTCATGAGTTTCTTCTGAAAAACGGATTTAAGCGTCTTTGCGGTCGAACCATCTTAATAGAGTAAATTATGTCTGATTTGAAAATTAACGGAATTACAGTGAGTGTGGAAGAGGGCATAACGGTGCTGGCTGCGGCGGAGATGCTTGGTATTGAAATTCCGACGCTGTGTCACCTCAAGGGAATGGAGCCAGAAACTTCATGCATGCTGTGCGTTGTGAAGAATAACGCGACTGGGAAACTAATTCCGTCCTGCTCGGCGCGTGTAGTCGCTGAAATGGATATTGATACGGAGTGTGCCGAAGTTCAGTCGGCGCGACGCGATATTTTGAATTTATTGCTGAGCGAACATGTCGGCGACTGTCATGCGCCTTGCCAGCGGATTTGTCCGGCGCATCTCGATATTCCGCTGATGCTGCGCGAAATGGAGCGCGGTAACATGGAGTCGGCGGCATGGATTGCCAAACGTGATTTGGCAATTCCGGCAACGCTTGGCCACATCTGTCCTGCACCGTGTGAAAAAGGCTGTCGGCGCGGACAGGTCGATACGGCGATCGCAATCCACGCGTTTCATCGTGATGTGGGTAGGGCGTGCTCGCCGAGCGCGCCGGAGTGGACGGCTCGGCGAGCCATCCCTACCAAAAAAGCAGCGGTGATCGGCTCCGGTGCCGCCGGACTTTCTTGTGCGTGGCAGTTGCGGCAGGCGGGTTGGGACTGCACGGTTTTTGATGAACGGCCGGTTGCTGGTGGATCGTTGCGGCGGGAGGCCAATTTGCCGCTGGAGGTTCTCGATATGGAAATCCGGTGGCTTGAGTCCGCCGGAATTGAATTCCGACTGAAGTCTGTTCTGCCAATGGACGGCTTCGATGTAATCATCGAACCGGAGGAGCATAAAATTGCGGTCATGGCTGTAGCCAACGGCAAGGCCGCCGCACTAAAGGCGGCGGGAGTTGCGGGTAAGTCGCGCTTCGATTTTAAACTTGGCAAGGTGCGCGATCCGGAGGCGAGAGAGCTGACGAAAAACTGTTCGAGTGTAGCGCAGGCGTCTTGTCTGCCAGATTCAGAATCGGGCAGGCGAGACGCCTGCGGTACGGAAGAAGAGCCGACGCGTTGTCTGCATTGCGACTGCCGTAAACCCGAAAGCTGTAAGTTGCGCCGGTATGCCGACCGGTACGGTGCCGATCAGCGTGAGTTCCCGGCCGATGAGCGGAAGCATATTGAGTTGATCGGGCAGGGCGGTGACGTGGTGTTTGAGCCGGGCAAGTGCATTAAGTGTGGGCTGTGCGTTAAGATCACCAAACAGGCCGGTGGTGAGCTTGGACTGGCGTTTAAAGGTCGCGGGTTTAATACGCAAGTAACGGTTCCGTTCGGCGAATCGTTGCAGAATGGGTTGCAAGCCGTCGCTAAAGAATGTGTTGTAGCCTGTCCGACGGGTGCGTTGGCCTTTAGGGATTTCGATGAATTTTCAATTTGAACCGCATACTATGTCGGTCGAGGAGATCTTAATTCGAGCCGATGAGTTTATGCAGAAACAGGTGCCAATCCCCGCGACACCGAAACGGATACCTCTGAATACAGAGGCCGAGGGGTTCTGGCCTGCGAAACCATGCTCTATGAAGCAGGCTTTAGTCGGGTTTTAACCGCCCCAGGGAAATGCCGCCCGTTGTCGGATGCATTTAAAAATTAAAACTGTTGAGCCAGCATAGGCCAGCAACACCTCTTCGCGGCAGAAATAATTTTCGATCTCGCGCTTTTTCCACATGTGCTCGCACAATCCGTTTCATCTTTCAATTCGGTGTCAATCCGGTCGAATAGCGCCAATCCGATAAAATCCGGCTTGGCTTCTTTGATGCCGTGGAAATGATCGCGCGCCCGCGTGGGCAGATTGGTGGCCACATAATGGACAAACGGAGCTTTCAGACTTTCTTTAGCCGGATGATCTAGCAATTCGGCAAACGCCTGCAGGATGGCCAGATCGGTGGCGTCCTCCACGTACAAAACCCATCCTTTTTGCTCCGCCTGATAATACTGGTCAAACCCGATATCTTTCAGCGATTTAAAAACCTGTGCGCCCCGGTCGGTCAGCGTATGTGGCTTGCCGACAAAAGCGACCACCGTATCTTTTGTTGCCGCCTCATTAAAAACGACTTCCGAATGGCTGGCCGCAATAATTTGAGATTACTGTTTGCGGGTGGTTTCGGTGAGTAAATTGTAAATCTGCCGCTGACGAATAATTTCAAGATGGGCGTCCGGCTCATCGAGAAGACGAACAGAGCGGGGATTGGCGTAGAGATGTGTCAGCAGTAAAAGGGTTTGCTGCAACCCGCGCCCGGAAGAAGAGAGATCAAACTCTGCCCCGCCTTTATCTCGGTAAGCCAGCGTGATTTCGGAAGTCGCGGGGCGCATCACCGGATCGAGCAGTTGAACGCCGAACAAACTATCGATTGCATTTACGATCTCCGCCCAATTCTTTGAAGGCGCCTGTTCTGAGTACACTCGGTAACACAGATTACGCAAAACCTCAGCGGTCTGTCCCTGTCCCAGCAAAACACCGATTTCCTCGGGCTGTTTCAGGAACTCACGATCTGCCAGACCGGACATCGGAGGCAGGAAAGCCACGGTCATCTTCCCGCTTAAATCCGGCACGGGCATCCGTTCCGGATCTTTACCATCGCCTAAACTGAGCGGGCGGCAATGGAACGCTTCTTCGTTTGAGTAGTCGAATTCCAGACCGCACGCCTAGACCTTTCCATCGGTAATGCCTTCGACAACGATGTCTATGCGGATATTCTGGGTGTTCTGCTTCCCGTCCAACTCTGGAGATACTGCGCGTATGCCGATCACGCCAAAGCAGGTTGGCTTCCGGTACAGGAATCGAAATCAGGTCGCGGCGGTTAATCGCAATGCCCGGACTGTTTTTTGACAACATCTCTCCCATCTTCCGCTCCGTTTTCAGGAATTCGTTGAGGGAGGCAGTTTTGATGCCCTTTTGCCAGCCGCGCAGATTGAAATAGCCGACGCAGAAATCAGCGCGATGAGCCGTTTCTAGGGTTTTGCAGAGAGTTTCGGACAAATACTCGTTGATGTTGTCAAAAATTCGTGGCATTTAATTTCTCCAAAGAACCACGATTGTTACAGGTTATATGTATTTTTACATTTAAATTCCCATTCCTGCCAGTTAGTAGTTTTGAAAAGAAGTTAAACGGGCGGAACAGGATTCCCTGGTCTGGGGCATTCTGTTATTGTATAGAAGGAATGATGAAGGTCGTACACATAGTTCCGGGATCGGGTGGGACGTTTTACTGCCAGAATTGTATGCGTGACGCGGCACTGGTGCAGGCGCTACGGCGGCAGGGTGTTGATGTGGTGATGGTGCCGATGTATCTGCCGATGTTTGTGGATGGTAATCCGGTGCAGGCGCATACGCCGGTTTTCTTTGGCGGTATCAATGTCTGGCTGCAACAGAAGTTTCCTTTATTTCGTAAGACGCCGCGCTGGCTCGATCATTTATTTGATTCTAAGTGGATGCTTAAACGCGCCGCAGGGATGGAGGGGTCGACTGCGGCTTCTGGGCTGGGTGCGATGACGCTTTCAATGCTGGAGGGTTCAGATGGTAATCAGCGGAAGGAAGTTGAGCGACTGGTGCAGTGGTTGGTGGAGCAGGAAAAGCCGGATGTCATTCATATTTCAAATGCATTGCTAATCGGGCTGGCGGGTGAAATTAAGGCGGCGCTTCCGGTTCCGGTGATTTGTACGTTGCAAGATGAGGATAGCTGGCTGGATCAAATTGATCCGCCATTTGATCGCGCCTGCTGGGAGGCCATCGCGGCACGCTGCAAGGATGTGGATCGGTTTGTGGCGGTGAGTAACTGGTTTGCGGATCGAATGAGTGAGCGGCTGAAGATTCCGCGCAATCGAATCGATGTGGTGCATATCGGTATCGATTTGAACGGATATGAACAGGCGGCGCTTGATTTGAATCCGCCAGTGCTGGGCTATCTTTCGCGTATGAATGCGGCGCTGGGGCTCGAACGGTTGGTGGCGGCTTTCATTGAGCTAAAAAAAATCAAAGGATTGGAAAAGTTGAAGTTGCGTGCAACGGGCGGGGCGGTGGGCGCCGATAAAAAATGTATTTCCGGTCTGCGGAAAAAACTAGCGAAGCTGGGCTTGGGAAACGACGCGGAGTTTATCGATGATTTTAGCCGAGAGAAGCGGCTGGATTTTCTGAAGAGTTTATCGGTTTTGTGCGTTCCCGCAGAGCAGGGCGAGGCATTTGGTACGTATATTATTGAAGCGATGGCGGCGGGGGTTCCCGTGGTACAACCGGATGCTGGTGCATTTCCCGAGTTGATCGAAGCGACCGGCGGTGGAATGATTTATCGCGATCTGGTACAAACATTGCGCGAGTTGTTGACGCATCCCGACCGGCTCCGGCAACTCGGACAGAAAGGCCGCGAATCGGTAGTGAAAAAGTTCAGCGTCGAGACGATGGCGCAGAAGATGATTTTGGTTTACCAAGGACTTATAAAATGAGGTTTGACCGCAAAGACGCAAAGACGCAAAGGGAGGAGAATACGAGACTCAAATATTTTTATATTTTTTTGCGTCTTTGCGTCTTAGCGGTCATACAACTTATTTTACTAACAGGCTTTATATCACCGGTTTTTGCGGAATGGCCGACTTATCACGGCGGGTCGGATTTGCGCGGAGTTGCAGAAGTGGCGTTGCCAGAAAATTTACAACAGCGGTGGCGCTACAACGCGGGCGGGGCGATTTGTAATACGCCAGTGTCGGATGGAGCGCGGGTTTTTTTTGCAGCGAAGCAGGGGCAGGTTATTGCGCTTGATTTGGCGGGGTCCGCAGTTTGGAAAAAAAGTTTCATGAGGACGAATGATGCCGGGGCGGAGATGCCGGTGCGTTTTGATGCTCCATTGATTTGCAACGGCGGGCTGGTGTTCGCCGGAACAACGCGCGGCAGCTTGTATGCGCTGGATGCAAAAACCGGGGCTGAAAAATGGCGCTATGAAATGGGCGGCATCATTTTGGGGTCGCCAAATGTCATACTGGGCCGAATGAGTTTTGACCACGAAGACGCCAAGGCGCAAAGGAAAGAAACTCCTGATACCGTTATTGTGCTGGATCAGTCGGAAGGTGCATTGCATGCGGTTGATATTGAAACGGGAAAGCGCATTTGGAAAACGGACGGCGTTGAGCGCTGCGATGGTTCGCCGGGAGTCGGAAACGGGCGGATTGTTTTCGGCAGTTGCGCGGCGGCGTTACATGTTTATTCGGCAGCAGACGGGAAGCATTTGAAAGATATTGAGATCAACGGCGATGCGCAGGTGGCAGGCGGCGCGGCAATGGATGGGAATTTAGTTTTTGCCGGAGCTCGCGACGGGCGGTTGCTTTGTGCTGACGCAGAGATCGGAGATATCGTCTGGAGCAGTGACGAGTCGAAGAGTCAGACCTTTTCCACGCCGGCGGTGACGCGAGATCAGGTGGTGTATTCTTCCGCCAATGGTTTTGTCTATAGTGTGACCCGCACTGAGGGTCGTTTACTTTGGAAGTTTTCTACGGGCGGGCTGCCGACCTCGCCGGTGGTGGCTAAGGACAAGGTGGCGGTTTCGGCGGACGGAGTTCTGTATCTATTGAAACTGGCGGATGGCCGGAAGCTGTGGTCGAAGGAGGTCAGCGATGAAATCAGTTCGCCAGCTTTGATTGGCGGCCTGGTGGTGGTCGGCGCGGATGACGGCATGGTGACGGCGTTTGGTTCCTCTCTATAAAAAAACGCCGGATCGCCGTGCAACGGGGCGGAGAATTTTAAATGAACCAAATAAACACCAAGTCACCAAGGCCGCAAAGCTTGGAGTTCTTTGTGTCTTGAGCGCAGCGGGTGGTAAAAAAAATTGTGAACTGAAAAAAGATATGGATGAAAACAACAAAGAAAAGCATATCCGGCGAGTTCGTTACAACGGAAGTCACCCGCGAACGTTTGCCGAGAAGTATAAGGAGCTTTCGCCCGATCAATATGGCGAGACGATTGAAAAGGTGGTGTCACGAGGACAGACCCCTGCCGGAACGCATATCCCGATTTGTCCCGCCGAAATACTGCAGGTGCTCGATATCAGGCCAGGGATAAACGTTCTGGATGCAACACTTGGATACGGCGGTCATTCCGGACTCATCCTCGAAAAAATGGAGGGCCAGGGGCTGCTCGTCGGGGTTGATGTGGATCCTCTGGAGCTTCCGAAAGCCGAAGCCAGGTTGAGACGCGTCGGCTGGGATGAGTCTGTCTTTAAAACGCGACGCATGAATTTTGCAGCGATCGCTTCCCTCTCGTTTGAGTTTGGGCAGTTTGATGCGGTTCTTGCCGATCTAGGTGTCTCTTCGATGCAACTGGATAATCCTGAACGTGGTTTCACCTTTAAAGTGAAGGGCCCACTGGATCTGCGGCTTAACCCGAATAAGGGAGTCCCCGCATCGGAAATGATTCAGAAAATGAACGAAGAGGCGCTGTCCACCGTGCTATTTGCAAATGCGGATGAACCGCATCATCTGCGGCTTGCCGCTGCGATTTATAAAAAGCGTTTCGAGATTCATACGACACAGGATCTGAACAATCTGATCCGGCATTCTCTGCAAGGGGTCGTTAATAATGCGGATGATATGAAGAAAGCGGTACAGTGCTGTTTTCAAGCGTTCAGAATTGCCGTGAATGAGGAGTTTGTCGTTCTCGACCGGTTTCTTGATGCGTTGCCATTCATCCTTAGCCCAAAGGGGAAGGTCGCTATTTTAACCTTTCACTCCGGAGAGGATCGCCGCGTCAAAAAATCATTTCAGCAATTCTATCGCACCGGTATTTTTTCCGAAATTTCTGATGGATGTATTCGTCCTTCGTTTGAAGAACAAGAAAACAATCCTCGTTCAAGGTGTGCAAAATTACGTTATGCAACACGAGCAGAATAGGGGTCTGAGAAAATGCAGTTAACAGCAAATCATACGGAATCAATCTGAATAATATCGGTAAAGTTAAGATCTTTTACCACTCGCTTCCCTCTTCGCTAAAGCTTCGCCGGACAGGTCGCTAGAGGAACCTCCGAGGGAGTCCGAGGGGTAAGTTTAGAACTTATTGCTGGAAGTTCTCTGTCCTACGCCGACGTCTGCTCTAGCGAAGCGGGTGGTGAAAAAATACTCATCAAGTTGATTGGGTATTATCCCTTTCGTTTGGCTTCGAGTTGGCGCGCCTCTTCTACGATCGAAACTGTTTTTTCCCATTCGCTTTGTAAGAGATTTTCCATCTGCTGGATCGCTGGATGGGCAGGCAGAAGCTGTGAACCGCGCTTCATCGTTCCGGCTACATTTTGATAATCCCAAAGCAGGCTGATGTATTCTGCACGACGTTCTGCCGGAACAACGACCGGAGGAAACCCCCCTCGCAAAACTGGCAAGTTGGCAATCAGTCGAGCGAAGCGGCCATTTCCGTCGAAAAACGGATGAATCCGCACAAAAGTCATATGCGCACGAACATAGGCTGAAATGGCTTGATTCGGTCGGCCGACACAAGAGGCTGTGCCGTTAAAATCTTCCAGCCAGCGGGCCATCAGAGGCGAAACCAGTGATGGGGCCGGGTATTCCATATAAACACTCTTTCCGTCAATCACACCGGTTGTTCCATTATAATCCCTCTTCCAGTCCCCGACCGGATTCAGAGCGTCCAGCGCGACTTGGTGCATCACGGCGCGGTGCAGATCAAACAGATTGGTTTCATCGATTTGTAACAGGGGGATCATCCCGTAGATCAGGTCAATGGCACGGGCATGCCCGTAGACCTCCTGATGATCTTTGAGTGACTTCCCGTTAATCGTCAGACCGAGCTCCAGCACCTTCACGGTCTCGCCGAGAGTCAGTGTATTTCCCTCAATCGCCGTTGAGTCGTGCGTCCATTCCGCAGCCATTCGGTTTAAAAGTTGGGCGCGAATATCCGGGGAAAAACCCTCATAGAAAAGGTGCCCCCCGCCACGACCCGGTCGACGGCTTTTGGCGTAGGAAAAAACCGCGTTATGCGTGATCTGCAGGTCGTATTGGAGATTCAGCTTCTCCGCAATGGCGCGATAGCTCAGCCCCGCATCCAGAAAGGAAAATACCTCCTTTTCGTAGGGAGCCAACTTTGACTGATAGGGTTTCCCGGGCATTGTCACCTCTTTTGTTTAAAGATGGGTTCATTTGTAACGACAATATAGGCAAATATCAATAAAAAACTCGTTACACTCTACCAAGGTGCTAATAACGATGGCTTGGCCGTTGATGACGAAAAAAGCGTTCTGACCCCGGGGATGACCCCGGGGAAAATATCGAAAAAAAAGACGGGGGTGTGTAGCCGCCCCCATTGTACTGATCGAAGTAAAAGGTAGGGCGAGCTCTCCGAATGAGCCGTCCAAGGGGAATGGGAAGTTTACCACGAAGCCACGAAAGGGGGAGAATTTGTTAGTTTCTTGCCGGGGTGTCTTTGCGGTCAAAACTTTATTCACATGGCAATGCAGTTTTAACCACCCGTTTCTCGCTTCGCTAAAGCTACGCAGGACAAGTCGCTGGAGTGACTTCCGCGGGGCTCAGAGGAACATCCAGAAATCAGAGGACGGCGGTCGGAGAGATGGAGCAGCGAACCACTAATTTTCGCTAATATCCACTAATCGGAAATGAGTCTGAAGGTAGAAACGGTTCATATGCGGTTTCTGATCTCTGGTTTATTCTCTGACTTGCTCGGCTGTTTGCTCTAGCGTAGCGGGTGATGAAAATCTCTTATCTGCGGAAATCGGATGTTCCATCTGTGGATAAAAAGCTTTGAGGCTTGGTGTTTGTTTTGGTTCCGGCGCTGTCGGTTTAGGTTAAAAAAGTAGATGAAGCTTCCATCCTCATTGGACTAATCGGTATGTTTGACTCATGCAAACAAGGCCGGAAACCTCGTTTACATTAGAGCAAGGAGAGGCGATGAGTGCGTTACTGAAATTGACGGGTATTTCAAAACGGTATGATGAAAAAACGCCGGTGCTATCCGGTGTTGAGTTGACGGTTGAGGCGGGCGAAAGTATGGCGATTACTGGGCCGTCAGGTTGCGGAAAAAGCACTTTGCTGAATATCATCGGAACGCTGGAGCGTCCAGATGCGGGCACCTTGGAGTTCGATGGAACGAATCTGCTAACTCTGAATGAAAAGGCGACGGCGGAGTTTCGTAATCGGCGCATTGGGTTTATTTTTCAATTGCACCATTTACTTCCACAATGTTCGATTTTGGAGAATGTGCTAGTGCCCGCGATGGTGAACAGAGAGGCCGTTGGCGTGAAAGAGCGGGCCTTGCGATTGCTGGAACGAGTGGGTTTGTCGGATCGACTGGAGTCTCGTCCGGGGCAGTTGTCTGGTGGCGAGCGACAACGTGTGGCGGTGGTTCGAGCCCTGATCAATCAACCGCAGTTATTGCTGGCGGACGAGCCGACTGGATCGTTAAGTCATGAAGGGGCGGATAGTTTGGCGAAACTATTGCTGGAACTTAATCGGGAAGAAAATCTGACGCTAATCATAGTAACGCACTCCATGCGTCTGGCTTATCAAATGAATCAGATAATGCAGTTGTGTGACGGTAAATTATTTAGGGGGCGGCAACCGGTTGCTTTTCCATAAAAAAGCGGTACAGTGCGGCCTTAAGAAAGGTGCGCCAGATAAAACAACCTAAGGCGTGAGGTTAAATTATGCAGAAAAAAGATTGGGTTCTCGTTGGAATTAAATTACTCGGAGTTTACTACGCCGCTTTGACGGTGATTGGCCTCGGAAGCGTTGTGTTGGGTTTTATCCTGACGGTTACCTATCGTCCGGACGTTCCTGCCGGAATGACGAAACCGCAATACCTGACCATGTTTCTTCTCGGCGTGCTTCGCTGGTTGCTTCAAAATCTGGTCGCTCCGGTCGTACAGGGCCTTGCCGCCTGGCTGCTGTTAAAACGCACCGAATGGTGCCTGAAAAAAATTGGCTTGGGTACAGAGCCGTTGCAGATGTAATTTGGTGAAAACATAAAACAGGAGGTGTCTCATGGGCAGTCGTGGAATTGCATTGGTCGATATGGACGTCAAGAAGTTGCTGACGCTCCTCAACAAAGCGCTAGCTGATGAATGGCTGGCGCACTACCAGTACTGGGTTGGCTCTAAGGTCGTCGCCGGTCCCATGAAAGACGCCGTGATCGCTGAGCTGGTGTTGCATGCCGCCGAAGAAATGGCGCATGCGGAACTGCTCACGACTCGCATCACGCAACTTGGCGGCACGCCGATTTTAACTCCGGCGGACTGGTTTAAGCTCACCAACTGCAAATACGAAGCTCCGGAGGATCCGTTTGTGCAGAAGGTGCTGGAGCAGAACATTGCGGGCGAACAGTGCGCCATCGGTGTTTATGAAAAGATGATGAAAATCACCAAAGATGCCGACCCCGTCACCTACAACATAGCGCTTCAGATTATTACGCAAGAGATCGAACATGAGGAAGACCTTCAGAACCTGCTCGAAGACCTGAAGATGATGTTCAAGCACTCCGGGAATAAGAAATGATTCATCCGGCGCGCATTCACCGGCTCAACGACAAACCCGCCCGCCAAGGCGGGTTTGTTTTGTATTGGATGCAGCAGAGCCAGCGCGCCGAATGGAACCACGCGCTCGAATACGCCGTGGAGCGCGCCAATGAACTTGGATTGCCGGTCGCCGTCGTTTTTGGTCTGATGGACGACTATCCCGAAGCCAATGAACGCCACTACACCTTCATGCTCGAAGGACTGCGTGAAACATTTCAGACCTTGGAAAAACGCGGCATTAAAACCACCATCGAGCGCGGCCATCCGGCGGAAGTCGCTCTTAAAGAAGGAAAGGGCGCGGCACTGATCGTCTGCGATATGAGTTACCTGCGTCATCAGGCTGAATGGCGCGCACGAGTTGCCGAAGAGGCCGGATGTGAAGTTGTCGAAGTCGAAAGTGATGTCGTCGTGCCGGTTGAAACCGCCTCTGACCACGCTGAATATATGGCGCGGACGATTCGCTCAAAGTTATTAAGCAGGTTGGATGAATTCCTCCAGCCGATGCGCGAGGTGAAACTTTCCAAACACTGGAAACGCGGTGAGGACACCGCGTCTACATTGAACAGCGTAGACGCGGTGTCCTCAACGCGTTTTAAGGGAGGAACTTCGGAGGCCAAAAAGCGGCTTCAACAATTTATTGCGGAGAGTTTGTCGGTTTATGAAAAGCACAGTAACCAGCCGCAGACCGATGATGTTTCCGAGCTAAGCCCGTATCTGCACTTCGGACAGATTTCGCCGCTGTATATTGCGCTCGAAATTCAGAAGGTTGATCCGCAGAACCGCTTTTTGGAGCAGCTGATTGTCCGTCGCGAACTGGCGGTAAACTTTGTCTGGTTTACGCCGGACTATGACCGCTTTTCCTGTCTGCCCGACTGGGCAAAACTGACGCTGAAAAACCACGCCAAAGACAAACGGGAATTTCTTTATTCACGTGAAGAGCTGGAACAGTCGCGGACGCATGATCCGTACTGGAACGCGGCGATGACCGAAATGCGCGGCACTGGGTTCATGCACAACTATATGCGGATGTACTGGGGCAAAAAGGTATTGGAATGGAGCCGCTCGCCGGAAGCGGCGTTTGAAACGCTGCTCGCCATCAACAACAAATATTTTCTCGATGGCCGCGACCCGAACTCCTACGCCGGAGTCGCTTGGGTCTTCGGCAAACACGACACCGCCTGGGCCGAGCGTCCAATCTTTGGAAAGACCCGCTACATGAACGCCGCCGGTCTCAGGCGGAAGTGTGATATTGAGGGGTATGTGGCAAAAGTGAAGCGGAGAGGTTAACGTTAGCCTTGAGGTTCGGCGAGCTTGCGAGCCGTAACCTCCGAGGCTTGGTTGTGCGATTGTTTTACCAATATCTCGCCTTCACGTAGTTCAGCCATGATTTCGTGTCAGGCAAATCACGCGGACCTTTGAGCAAGTCACACGGATCAGTGGGAACGTACTTGTCAGGTGACTTTAGTAATCTTCCCCATGCGTCATGAAGGTTTCGCCCTTGCAGGTGTGGAGAGGTGATCGTCTCTTTGAGATCCTTGTTCTCCTTGGGTATGACATGAACGTTCACGCACCTACCGCAATCCAACTCGCGGTGTTTCTCGAACAACCAGCCAAGCAGCGTCTGCCGCATCATCTGGTAAAAGGGTTCGTAGTAGAGAGAGCGTGGTGCAATCCCCTCGATAAACGGTCCGTCCACGCCTTGGATCAGAGGGTCATACACATTTGCCCGCCTGGGGATGTATAGGTCTCCGGGGTTGTAGAATTCCGTGTACTTCCATTCTATGAGAAAGAGGATGCGTTCACGCCCAACAGTATTATTGAACGAACAGCAACCTCGGTTTATGCATTTTCATAAAATGAACCAACGGTTCAAACTGTACCTGAAATGAATATGCGGGCAAGGCGAGTGTGCCTCTTTTGCAGATTGTTACGCTTTTTAAAATTTCTACAACCGGATGCTGAGTTGTCTTTATGCAGAGTGTGTCTATTTGCATAAAGACAACTTGTATAAAGACTACTTCGGAGAGCTTTTCATGAGCAATTCAAGCGTAGAGTTTCAGGGCTGGAAAGTTTTGCGGCAGATTTTTCCAATAGTTGAAATACCAAATACGCTGTCGCTGAGATTCACAGCTGGAAAGATATGTAGTATCGGCTTTAGAGCGTTTTAAGAAAAGGCGGAGCCTATACTGCAAGCCCTCCGGAATACCGGAGACTTGACCATCGGGAGAGAGGCCTCGCTATTGCGAAGCAACGCTCGAAGGAAGGGGCCGCCGAGCCCTACAAGTTTTCGTGTAGGACGTCCCTCTCGAAGAGGGGGCGTAACATGGATACAGAATTATTTAAAACGCTCTAGCCGGAAAAGGCTATGCCGCCTGAAGGCGGGACTACATGCCGCCCCAGAGATGGTCTCATTGGCGGAGAAAGTGGTCGTGCCGCAAGGGAGATTTTTCCCTCGCAGAGAGGTAGAGGGCGCAGCGGTGCGAGTTGGGAGACAAAAGCTCTGCGGTCTTTGCGTCTCTGCGAGAAACATTCCGGCTCTTTTCTTAAAAAGATAATTGCTTCTGCGCTTGAACAATTTTTCGAGCCGTGTACGCTCTCCAACATGGCTGTAAAAAATGAAAAAAAAGAAGGTGCTTCGAATCTCGAAGCAGTGCTCGCTGAAATCAAAAAACAATACGGCGACGGAGCAATTGTTCGCCTCGGCGACGAAGCCGGTCCGCGGAAGATTCCGTGTATTTCCACCGGCGCGCTGACGCTGGATATCGCACTCGGCATCGGCGGCGTTCCACGAGGTCGCGTGATCGAAATTTTTGGCCCGGAATCGTCCGGTAAAACCACATTGGTTTCCCATATCATGGCTAATGTCCAGAAAGCGGGCGGTATCGCGGCTTTTATTGATACTGAACATGCGCTTGATCCGGGCTACGCGCAGAAGATAGGCGTGGATTTGAACCATCTGCTGGTTTCCCAGCCGGACTCCGGTGAAGAAGCGCTTAATATTTGCGAAGCGCTGGTGAAGAGTAATTCGATCGACGTGGTCGTAGTGGATTCTGTTGCCGCGCTGGCACCGCGCGCCGAACTCGACGGCGAAATGGGTCAGTCGCACGTTGGGTTGCAGGCGCGTTTGATGAGTCAGGCACTGCGCAAGCTCACCTCGGCCATTGCCCGTTCAAACTGCTGCTGTATTTTCACCAACCAGATTCGTGAAAAAGTCGGCGTGATGTTCGGCAGTCCCGAAACGACGCCTGGCGGACGTGCTCTGAAGTTTTATTCTTCCGTACGCCTTGATATTCGTCGTATCGGACAGCTTAAGGACGCAGCGGGCGCAATTTATGGCAACCGGACCAAAGTTAAAGTGGTCAAAAATAAAGTGGCGCCGCCGTTCACTACGGCTGAGTTCGATATTCTTTATTCCGAAGGTATTTCGTGGACTGGTTCCGTCGTCGATGCCGGTACCGACTGCGGTCTGATTGAAAAGAAAGGCTCTTGGCTTTCTTACAATGGTCAACAGCTTGGACAGGGCCGCGACGGCGCGCGTAAAGCGTTGCTGGAAGATCCAAAATTGGCGAACGAACTGGCCGAAAAGATCAAGGCAACCGCCAAAGCTAAAACCGACGGCACTGAATAAGGGCGTGGAATGCTGGAAGGGTGGAATGATGGATTGGTGTAAGACAACCCTGGTGTGCTGTGGGTTTCTCTGTTTAAGCCTGTCGGGCTGCGGGAAAGCCAAGTTTGACGGCGTGAAGGCGATGGCGGAGACCGAGGCACTGGTTAAGATTGGTCCGCGCGAGGCGGGCAGTGGCGGAGCCCGCCGTGCGTCCGTCATGTTGGAGGACAAGTTGAAGGCTCTCGGCCTGAAAACGACGATCGACACCTTTTCCGAAGAAACTCCGTCCGGCAAGATGCACTTTAACAATGTGCTTGGGCGTTTGCTGGGCAAGACGAAACGGTTGATTGTGCTCGCTTCGCATTTCGATACGAAGAGCGGTATCTCTAAAGATTTTCAGGGAGCAAACGACTCTGGCTCTAGTTCCGGCGTTTTGCTGGAACTGGCGCGGGTATTAAAAGAACGCGGGCCGCATCAAACTGAATTCCTGATTGCTTTTTTTGATGGCGAGGAATGCCGCAAAGAATACGGTGCACACGATGGGTTGCATGGCAGTCGCCGTTTGGCACAGCAGATTTATGACGGAGGCGGTGCGAGGTATGTTGAGGCGGTGATTGTGCTCGATATGATTGGCGATAAGGATCTGAACATTTCGATCCCGCGCAACAGTTCAAATAAATTGGTGAAAGAGCTTTTTTATGCGGCGCACGAACTGGGTGTTCGCCCGCAGTTCTGTATCGGCCCTGGCAATATTTTGGATGATCATGTTCCTTTTGTAATCGCGCGCATGCCAGCGATTGCTGTGATTGATTTCAACTACGGTTCTGCGCCGGGGTCAAATGATTACTGGCACACCACGAATGACACGCTGGATAAGCTGTCTGTTAAAAGCCTGCAAACGGTGGGTGATGTGGTGCTGAAGATGGTCGAAAATATGCAATGACCACTCCGGCAACGGACTGCGCGGCATGGAAAAACCCGCGCTTTGGAACGCGGAGAAGATCGGCATTCTTTGCTCGCGCAATGCGCCACCCGTCACACCCATTCCCGAGGCAGGAGTTTATCTAGAGCATTTCACAAATAAAAGATCGTATTATCCATCGTCTCGCAGAGCCGACTCTACATTGTAGTGTTGGCTCTATGAGCCAATCTTTAAAATGTAATACGACATCTCAATCGTTACATGCTCTAGTGTCAATTCGTGTGATTCGTGATCAAAAATCTCAGTGAGCCTCCAACCAATTCGCTCCCGTTCCGCAGTCGACGACGACGGGAACACTTAATGGCAGGGCTCCGCTCATCAGGTCGCGGATTTCTTCGCTGAGGGCGTGTTCGTCTTGGTGCAGTTCAAAAACCAGTTCGTCGTGTACCTGTAGGAGCAGACGGGTTTTTGTCTGTTTCTTTTTTAGCAGGTCGTGAATGCGGATCATGGCGATTTTGATCATGTCAGCCGCTGATCCCTGAATCGGCGCGTTGATGGCGTAGCGCTCGGCGGCGGCGCGGACGGTACCGTTGGCGGTGTTGATGTCGCGGATGTGACGTCGCCGTCCGGCGATGGTTTCAACATAACCTTTGTTGCGCGCGGTTTCGATGATGTGGTCGATGCAGGTTTTGACCGCCGGGTATTGTACGAAATAGCTTTCGATAATTTCCGCCGCTTCTTTACGCGGAATCCGCAACCGCTGGGCGAGGCCGAAGGCGGAGATGCCGTAGATGATGCCGAAGTTGACCATCTTGGCTTTGCGGCGCATGTCGCCGGTGACATCAGCGAGCGGTACGCCGAAAACGCGTGCGGCGGTGGCGGTGTGAATGTCTTCGCCGCTCAGAAATGCCTGCTTCATGTGCTGGTCGCCGCTGAGGTGCGCCATGATGCGTAGTTCAATCTGTGAATAGTCGGCGGCGAGCAACGTAAACTCTTTGGAGCCAGCGACGAATGCGCGGCGGATTTCTTGTCCCTGTTCGGTGCGAACCGGAATATTCTGGATATTCGGATCGCTCGACGCCAGCCGTCCGGTGGTGGTGACGGCCTGGCTGAACGACGTATGGATACGTCCGGTCTTTTTGGAAATGAATTCCGGCAGGGCATCGACGTAGGTGCTTTTGAGTTTGGTCGCGGAACGGTAGTCGAGTAAGACACGGGCGATTTCATTTTCGGTCGCCAGTTGGTCGAGCACTTCTTCGTTGGTGGTGTACTGACCGGTTTTGGTTTTCTTCGGCTTGTCGGCCAGCTTCAGTTCGTCGAAGAGCACTTCGCCGAGTTGCTTCGGCGAGTTGAGATTAAACTCGCGTCCCGCGAGTTCATAAACCTTCTTTTCTTGCAGTTCAATTTCGCCAGCAAGCCGCCCTGAAATTTCTTTAAGCGCGGTAGTGTCGAGCGCAATGCCGTTGGCTTCCATTTCGACCAGTACCGGAATGAGTGGACATTCGATAGTTTCAAAGACGTTGGTGAGTTTCCGTTTCTCCAGTTGCGGCTCAAGGATTTTGCGGAGCTGGATGGTGACATCGGCATCTTCGCAGGCGTAGTCGGTTATTTTTTCAACCGGCACGTTGGCCATGGAAATCTGTTCGCTTTTCTTTTCGCCAATGAGGGCAGTGATGGGAATGGGAGCGTAGTTCAAATGAGAACCGGCGAGCCGATCGAGTCCGTGGCGCTGGTCGGGATCGAGCAGATAATGCGCGAGCATGGTATCGAAAAGTTTTCCACGCACTTCGATGCCGGCGGCGTGTAGCATGGCGAGATCAAACTTTAGGTTGTGTCCGGTCTTTTCGATCTGTTCGTTTTCGAAAAGCGGCCTAAAAAGTTCTAGCGCTTTCTTTAGTTCTGTTTCATCGGGTGGCAGAGTGACGAACCACGCCTCGTGTGGTTTGACGGAAAAAGAAATTCCGACCAGCCGTGATTCGCGCGGATCGAGTCCGGTGGTTTCTGTATCGAAACAGAAGCATGTCGCTTCACCCAGCTTTACAGACAGTGCCCTGCGATCTTCCAGCGTCTGGACAGCGTGGTAGGTGTGTTTGACGTCGGCGATGGTTTTATAAATCGGCGCGGTGTCTTCCGCCGGTGCGGCGGGCGCTTTTTGCGCCGCGAAGTCGAAGAGATCGCCTTGGCCGTTTTTGGTAGGGGGCGCCATGAATGTCGCCCGGACAACTGGCGCGGCGGGTTTGCCGAATAGCCGTTTAGAAAAAGCCGAGAATTCAAATTCAGAAAAAAGCGCGTTCAGTTTTCCCTCGTCGTATTTACCGCGGATCAGCTGGTCGGGCGAAAATTCAACCGGCGCTTCCGTCAGAATCGTGACGAGCCGTTTGCAGAGAAGGGCACGTTCTTTATTTGCTTCGAGGTTTTCCTTCAGTTTGCCTTTCAGTTCGCCGGTATGTTCGAGCAGGTTTTCGATGGAGCCGTACTGCGCGATTAGTTTTTGCGCGGTTTTGGGGCCGACGCCCGGCACGCCGGGAATATTGTCGGCGGCGTCGCCCGCGAGGCCGAGGAGGTCGGTGACTTGTTCGATGCGCTCGATCTCCCAGTACTTGAGCACCTCGGAAATGCCCATGATCTCTGGCGGCGCGCCGCTCTTGGATGGCTTGTAAACAAAGGTATGTTCGTCAACGAGCTGGGTAAAATCCTTGTCCGGTGTGACCATGTAGGTGTCGTAGCCCTGCTTCTCGGCGCGGCGGGCGAGCGTGCCGATTAGATCGTCGGCCTCAAAACCCTGCGCGGTGATGACGGGAATATTGAACGCCGCGAGAAATTCGCGGATACAGGGAACGGCGGCGCGGATTTCCTCCGGCGTTTCTTCGCGCTGGGCTTTGTATTCTGGAAATTCCAAATGGCGGAACGTCGGCCCGTACACGTCGAAAGCGACGGCGATATGCGTCGGGTTCTGCTTTTCGAGCAGTTCGAGCAGAGTGTTGAGGAACCCAAAGACGGCGGAAACATTGCGGCCCTTTGAGTTGATCATCGGATTACGCATGAAAACGAAGTACGCCCGGTAAACCAGCGCCATGCCATCGAGAAGGAAAAGTTTTTTGCTCATGCGGCGCACTCTAAAGGATTTTGTTCAGCCACGAAAGAACACAAAGAGCACAAAAACAATTCATTTTTTTGAGCCACTGTTGAATTCGAGCAATTTGTTCCAGTTGATCGCCCCGTCCTCGTCACAGAAGTCAGTGATGAATTCTTTGGCAAACCGGTTTTTTGCCTTGGCCCATTCTTCATTAAAGCGATCTTTATGACGAACCGGAAGGTCTTGCATGGCTTCGATGATTTTTAGGTAACAATCTTTTTCGCCGGTTAGCTCGGCCCAGAATGTCTGACCGGCCAATTCCGTGAAGATTTTATTTTCATTCGGCAGTGAGTTTTTCTTTCCATAAGAGTAGCCGACAATGGCTTCAAAATGTTTCTGAAGTTTCATCATCCGGCTTCGTAACGCCTGGAAATCTTGATGTTGGCGTCGGCGGCTTTGAGCGTTGAAAACAGAAGGTCCAGATTTTACAGCGATTGCTTTGTATGAGGTTTTCGTTTCAATTACGACATCAACACCTTCTGTCGGGGAGGCGATGCCCGCCCCGAGGTCTTTTGCAAGCGGTTCAAAAAATGCATCGCCGAAAATGGTTTCATCGGATGAAGACATGAAGTCATTCAACAAACGTTCAATGACTTCATTTGCATCCAGTAGCCCGACAGCCCGAAAAAGATATGGATTTTTCCGGCGCAATGTCTTTTTGAGATCAAGAGTCGAAAGCTTTGCGATGCGGCGATCATAGAAATCATTAAGCCGATTTTGCACGGATTTGATCAGCAAGGCCTCTTTCATGATGATAATTCCTCATAGTTCACCAAATATTTAAGTACGCTACGGCCGATTTGATGGCCAAGCCCCACCGGAACGGCGTTGCCGATCTGTCTATATTTTTCAGCGACGGAGCCTTCAAATATCCAGTCGTCTGGAAACTGTTGAATTCGCGCATATTCACGAACGCTTAACGGGCGGAGCTCTGTCGGATGACAAAGGCAGGTGCTTTTTTGACCTGGGCTGGTTGAAACTGTCGGGCTTGGGCGGTCAAACGAAAGTCTGCGATAAAAACCAACTTTCCCCCCGCCTGACTGAAAGGCCCCGCCCATTGCTTCCGGCAGAATGTCTTTCGGGAGGTTTCTCCAGTTTTGTCCTTCTTTTAGCAGGCGCAGGTATTTTTTTCGGGCCGCTGAAAATGGCGTTATTTCTGGAGTGTCTTCATGTAGTCCAGTCAGCGCATCAGCTAGAGTGCGCCAGCGGGGAGTGAACATATCACCTGAACTAACAAACATGGGCGGCGGCATAGACACCTGAAATCCATCGCGGCTTCCGATGAAAACAACACGTTCCCGCTTCTGCGGGACGCCATAATCTGCGGAATTAACGAGTTCGACCGTAACGGTGTAGTTCATTTTTTCAAATTCGTTTTTTAAGAGACGCAGTACGCTGCCTTTTTGTTCTTTCGGAGTAAGTCCTTTCCCGTTAGCTGATCTCTCAGACAACGGAACATGCTTGATGGCCGCAGACAGAATGCCACGGACATTTTCCATAATAAAAAAGGGAGGACGGATTTCGTTCACGATACGCAGGAAATCAAACATGACCTCTCCGCGCGGATCGTCAAAACTTTGGCGGCGCCCGGCCGTGCTGAAGGAGGGGCACGGCGGGCCTCCGCATATCAGCTGGACATCGTTTGCCCGCACACTAAATTTTTCCAAGAGCTCTGATCCGGACCAGTTGCGGATGTCGTCTTCGACAAGGGGCAGTTCCGGTTTGTTTTTGCGGATAGTTTTGCAGGCCCATTTATCCAGTTCGAGACACCCGAGATTTTTAAGTCCGGCCGATTCTAGTCCGAGATCAAGACCCATGGCACCGCTGAAAAGGGAAATAAAAGTCGGTTGTTTCTTTATACTCCAATACGGCACGGAGGCTTCCTTCACCTCTCGCGGATTGGTGGGCCAGACAAACAACCGTCTTTTGTGGGTATGTTCCGGCTCTTTTAATTTTTTAACCGTGTATTTCATAAAAATTCGTAAATTTGGCTACTTACTCTATTGAAACAGAGAGCCGAGCAACTCTGCACCCATGACATTTAGACTCTTCATTTTTTTTGAGGCTTCGAGCAGGTCGGAGAGCGAAAGTAGTTCCTCATAAATCATCAGGCGAGCGACGTACTGCTGAGCGGGCGGTACGCTGACGCTGATTTGTCCGCCTTGGCGCGACAGCGTGAAAGAGATGTCGTCTTTGCGTATCTGATAGGTTCCGGTTTCCATTTGCAGGCGGTTGACAAAAAACTCTTCGCGCTGAAAGGCGTGTACTAATCGTTGCATTAAGAATTCAGCAATATCGGGTGAAGGAAAATCGAGGGAGAAAACTTCTTCTTTTTCTATATCTTCCTGTTCGCTGTGTTTCAGACCGGATGGGCCGTTGAAAGATCGGACGAGTAGCGGGGGCGCCAGCAACGTGGTGATCATGGTCATTAAAATTGCTACACCGAAAAGATCCTGCCCAATGCACTGGGTAGAAAGCCCGATACCCGCAACAATCAAAGCGACTTCTCCGCGCGGCAGCATTCCTAGCCCGATGCGCAGCGAGCCGTGAAAGTTGAATTTGGTCAGATAGGCCGGAATGCCGCAACCGACAATTTTTGTAACAATTGCGAGCAGGGAATAAACTAGGCCAAACAGCAGCGCGCTGCGCATAGAAGAAAAATCGACCATCATGCCCATGACGCAGAAAAAGACGGGTACCAGCATGTCATAAACACCTTGCAGGCTGTTTTGCAGCTCCTGTACGACGTCCGTTCGTGAAAGGGAGAGCCCCATAATGTAGGCACCAATGATCATGGCCAGTCCGGCCATTTCAGAAAGTCCAGCTAGCATTAGGGCCAGCCCGAGCGATATGGAAACAATCACTTCCGGCGAGCCGAATCGCTTTAAAACGCCGGTCAGTTGCCGAGCCAAAAGCAGTCCAAGCGCCGTACAGACGATCCAGAAACCAATGGCCTTGAGAGCGACCATCCCGACGTGCGCCCATTCCATGGTTCCGCCGGCTTTGATTATCTTGGTCATTCCAACGACGATGGCCAGGACAACGATGCCGAGAACATCGTCGATTACCGCTCCGGCCAGGATGGTGACTCCTTCGGGCGAGGACATTTTGTGCTTTTCGGTTAGGATGCGCGCGGTAATACCAACCGAGGTGGCGGTGGAAATGGTGCCGAGGAAGAGCGCGGACGGATCCATAAATGAAGGGGCCATTCCGAACAGAACGGCGCAGAGATCGCCCAGTACAAATGAAACGATTAATCCGCCAATACCGACTAGAAAGCCGACCACGGAGTAACGCATAAAAACGCGCAGGTCGGTTGCTAGGCCGGAAAGAAACAGCAGAATAATGGAAGCGATGGTGGCAATGGCATAGAGCTCTGAGGAAACCGGCAGACCGATGGTTTGGGTTTCAAAAAGCGGGCCGATGCCCGGCAACGGAATTTTTGAGCCCAGTGCGTAGGGGCCGATGATCATACCGGCTACCAGTTCGCCCAGCACGCTGGGTAGTTTAAGAAACCGCTGAAAAAGAAAACCGCCCATGCGGGCGGCGATAATAATGATTGCGAGCTGCATCACCAGCAGGGTCATCACTTCCGTGGGGGATTGGGTCTGTACGATTGCCTGCACGGTCTGAACGATTGTAGCGGCGGGGTCGGAGGCTTGGGCAGAAGGAATCATTGCGGCTCCTTAAGCAGTCAGCAGATGGAGGCGTTCATCCGTCGTGGTCGCATTCAATAATTTTTCGCGCAGTTGCGGACGGCTCAGCACCTTGCTGATTTCGGCTAGGAACTGGATATGCGGGCCGGCGCGGTTTTCTGGGGAAAGCGTTAAGATGAAGATATGAGAGGGTTTACCATCCATCGCGGCGAAGTCGACCCCGGCGTGGTGCAGGCCGACCGCCGCGACCAGCTGACCCACCGCATCGGTCTTACCATGCGGAATGGCGATTCCATTTTGCATGCCGGTGGACATTTTAGCTTCGCGAGACAGCACGGCCTGTGCGGCCGCCGCGCCGTCGGTGAATTTACCGGACGCAACCATGAAGGCGATCATCTCTTCGATAACACCTTGTTTAGTGTCCGCTTTCAGTTCCGGCAGGATAGCTTCTTTCGTAATGACCTTTTTTAGATTCATAATAATTTTCCGATGCAAAACGATGACGCATTTTGCGCTTCAGAGGCAGGCGGTCAATGAAAAATCGGTATATTTAAAAACAAACCAATTGACGCGCAATGACCGTTGGTATAAACCCACTCTGGTTTTTTATTTTCTTGTGGCGTAAATACTGGTTGTCAACTAAGGGTTTCGCTGCGCATAAGTGCTTTTTCCGAGAGGATGGCCATGGCTAATGAAATTTTAAATAACGGTTTGGATCCAGCCTGTATTCGAGTGGAATTAAAATCTATTGGACGGGACGAAGCCATTCGTGAGCTGGTTGGGCTGATTCATGCCAAACACCGATTGCGCAATGTCGAAGACGTTGTGCAGGTGGTGCTGGAGCGCGAGCAGAAGATGAGCACTAGTCTGGAAAACGGCATCGCCGTTCCGCACGGGAAACCCGCCTCGATCGACAAGCTACTGGTCGCGGTCGGTATGAAACAGAAGGGCATTGATTTCAAAAGTGCCGATGGCCAACCTTCAAAAATCATCATCCTGATTCTTTCATCTGCATCGCAGACGGGACCCCATGTGCGTTGTTTGGCCGAAGTTGGGCGGCTTTTGCAGTCGGAGGCCAACCGTAAAAAACTTTTAGCAGCAAAGGATGCAGAGACCGTCTTCAAGATTATGACGGACACGGGCATTTGATACCATGCAACAGCAGACACCCATTCGACGGCTCACAAGCAGGATAAAACCCGCAGGCCGCCTGATGAGTGCAGTCCTTCTTACATTTCTGTTTAGTGCTACCGATTTGTTGTTTGCTGACGCGACTGAAACTCGTGCAGAAATTATTTCTGAACAAGTGGTTGCGCCCCCCACAGCGGAAGAAAAGAGCGATGAACATTTATCGGTTCAGGCACTAGAAATTTTTAGGATCGGGCGCGTTCCGGTCACCAATTCCATGATCACCGGCTGGCTGGCCGCATTGATTTTAATTGCGGTTTCCGTGCGGTTCCGCCAGCAGGTGCGGGCCGGACGAAACACGATGTTTACCGGTATCGTTGAATCGGTCGTGATTTTTCTGCACGGGTTTCTTTCTGACATCATGGGAGAAAAGCTGGCGGCAAAAACATTCTGGTTGCTGGGTTCCTTCTTCATTTTCATTCTTTGCTCTAATTGGCTGGGATTATTTCCAGGCATTGGAAGTGTTGGGTGGGGATCCGTCACAGAGCCTATGTTCAAAGTGTCGCAACCGCTATTTCGCGGCGTAAATGCCGACCTCAATACCACGCTGGCGCTGGGCGCGCTGTTTTTCATTTTCTGGTTTATCTGGGCCTGGAAGGAAAACGGGCCGATCGGAATTTTAAAACACATTTTCGCACCCAAAGGCGGGCTGAAGGGCATCATGTACTTTGTGATGGCGGTGGTGTTTTTAGCCGTCGGGTTTCTGGAGATTTTTTCCATTATCATTCGTCCGTTTTCGCTGGCGTTGCGGTTGTACGGCAATATTTTTGCGGGCGAAGTAATGCTGGAAACCATGTTGCATAAGATTCCTGCGCTCGGTTGGCTACTGCCCGTTCCGTTTTATCTGATGGAAGTGCTGGTCGGACTCATTCAGGCGCTAGTTTTTACGTTGCTTTCTGCCGTTTTTGTCATGTTGATTTGCAGTCATGAGGGAGAAGAGGATCATCTGGATCACGGAACAGATGCGGGTGCGCAGTAAAAGGAACCTAAAAAGGAGATAAAAATGGGAACAGATATGTCAATGCATATTGGGATCGCGGCCGCTGGTGCCGCGTTGGCTGTAGGGTGGATTGGTTATGGCGCGGTCACTGCGGTTGGCCGGAACCCCGGCGCGAGTACCAAAGTTATGGTCCAGGCGATTTTAGCGATCGCGTTTGCTGAAGCCTGTGTATTTTACGCCATTTTCCTGAAATAGGTATCTGGCGGACGGAGCATCATGAACACATTGTTTCTGCTGGCGACTATAGAAAATCCGTTTTTGAAATTCGGGGTCAATTGGTATGACTTCACTTCTCAAGCGATCGCCTTTTTGATCATCGCGTGGATTTTGAATAAGTTTGTATTCAAAACCGTGATGAAAACGGTGGCGGATCGGCGCAAGGAAGTGGAGGACGCCGTGGCTAATACCGAACGGATTCGCTGTGAACTTCAGGCGGTCGAAGCGTCTCGAAAGGACGTGCTTCATAAAGCTCAGGAACAGGCAGAGCGGATTATTTCCGAAACCAAAGCGAATGTAGCCGAACTGTTGAATCAGGAAAAACGGCGGGCCGAACTGCTGGGCACCGAACTGCTAGCTAAGGCGCGCGCAGATGCTCTGTTGGATCAGGCACGCCTGAAAACGGAACTCAAAGCCGAACTGGCGATGATGATTGTGGATTTAACCGCAAAGCTGGCTCAATTGAATCTTACGCCAGCTGACCGTGACCGGTTGCTGCAGTCGGCCATCAAGGAAGTCGCCGAATCTTCATCACAGGAATAAGCGATTATGCGAATCACCCGGCAGCATCGTCGAGAAGCGCGCCTCCTGTGGCAAATCGTCACCGCTGACGGTATTCCTGATGTTGCTCGTATCAAAGAGGTCGTTGGGTCGGTTCAGCAAGATGGTGGACGCGAGGCCGAAGCGATATTGAGATGCTTTGTGCAACGGTTGGAGATTTATATTCGCGCTAATCAGGTCGGCATCGTCAGTGCCGATCGGCTTTCGAGCGAACAGCAGGCGCAACTTTCCGGACTGTTCCGTGGGAAAGAGGCGACGAAAGCTGGAATCCAGTTTTCCGTTGACCCGGCTCTTATCGGCGGGTTGCGGGTGGAGAAGGGGTATCAAGTAACGGATATGACGATTGCGCGGCAATTGGCAATCCTGCAGAGTCAGTTGTTAAAGAACTGAATTTTTTGGACTGAAAGGCTGGTAAACGTACTATGCAATCTATCGTGGCAGATATCGAAAAGACTCTTGCGCAGTTTCATCCCGAAGCGCAGTGCGAGGAAACCGGTCGGGTGATGGAAATTGGCGATGGCGTGGCTCGTATCGAAGGGCTTCGCAAGGTTCGGCTGAATGAAATGCTCGATTTTGGTAACGGAGTAATCGGCTTGGCGTTGAATTTGGAAGAGCACAGCGTCGGCGCGGTGGTGTTGAGTGATGCGGAGACTGTGCGCGAGGGTCAGATCGTTCGTTCAACTGGCCGACTGCTCGAAATTCCTTGCGGACGGGCGATGCTCGGTCGCGTGGTCGATCCGCTCGGTCGCCCGCTGGATGGCAAAGGTCCGATCACCACGACGGAAGTGAATCCGGTGGAGCGCCCAGCACCTGGAATTATTGGACGGCAGTCTGTTTCTGCGCCGATGCAAACCGGCATTATTGCTATTGATGCAGTCGTGCCGATTGGAAGAGGCCAGCGCGAGCTGATCATCGGCGACCGCTCGACCGGTAAAACAGCGATCGCGATAGATGCAATCATCAATCAGGCGCGGTTGAACCGTGAAGCGGAGGTTGCGGTGAATACCCGCGTTCATCCTGTTTATTCTGTTTATGTTGCCATTGGTCAGCGACAGTCGAGCGTGGCGCAGGTGGTGCGTGCGCTGGAAGAGAAGGGCGCCTTGAAATATACAGTGATCGTTGCCGCCACAGCGGCGGATTCGGCGGCGATGCAATACCTAGCGCCGTTCAGCGGTACGGCAATTGGCGAATGGTTTATGGATCACGGTATGGATGCGTTGGTGGTGTATGATGACCTTTCCAAGCATGCGGTGGCTTATCGGCAGGTTTCGCTGGTTTTGCGTCGGCCTTCCGGTCGCGAAGCGTATCCCGGCGACATTTTTTATCTGCACAGTCGGCTTCTGGAACGCTCGGCCTGTATGTCGAAAGCCTGCGGCGGCGGTACGCTCACTTCGTTGCCGATTATTGAGACGCAGACCGGCGATGTTTCCGCCTATATTCCGACGAACGTGATTTCCATTACCGACGGGCAGATTTATTTGGAAAGCGATCTGTTTCATCAGGGCATACGACCCGCTATGTCGATCGGGATTTCTGTTTCGCGCGTCGGCTCGGCCGCGCAGACCAAGGCGATGAAAGAGGTCGCTGGGAAAGTGAAGCTGGAGCTGGCGCAGTATTATGAGCTAAAGGAATTTGCTCAGTTCGGTTCAGATTTAGATCCTAAAACAGCCGCGAAGATTGAGCATGGAAGGCGTGTTACCGAACTGTTTAAACAGGATCAGTACAGTCCCTTCCCCGTGGAAGAACAGGTCGTTCAGTTGTGGGCGGCTCAGCAGAGATTTTTTGACCATACGCCCGTTGAGAAGATGCGCGAAGTCCGCACGAAGCTGCTCGAATTTATCCGGATGCGCCGAGAGGATCTGCTGAAAGAGATTGTTTTGCAGAAACGGCTGACACCGGAAATAAAGAAGAGCCTCGAAGAAGTAATTGCTGAATACCAAAGCCTGGCCTGACCTATGGCAAATTTACGTGACATTCGACAGCGCATCAAAGCGATCCGCTCCATGGCCAAGATAACGAAGGCCATGCAGATGGTGTCGATTTCGAAGATGAAACGCGCCCAGCAGGCGGCCATTTATGGCATTCCTTACGCTGACATGCTGAACGACATTCTGACCCAGGTAACTCAACATATCGGAGATTATCAGCATGGGCTGATGGACGTGCGGAGCGGCGACCGTAAGTTGATTATTCTGGTCGGTACCGATCGCGGATTGTGCGGCTCGCTGAATACCAATATTTTTCGCGAGGTGACCAAGTATGATCTCGATACGACGCTGTTTGTAACGCTCGGCGCCAAGGCGGCTCAGTTTGTTCAGAAATCCGGGCGACTGCTGCTGGTAGATTTCGACTACAGTGATTCGCCAAAACTTTCTGAGGCCCGGATGGTCTGCCGGTTTGTTGCACAGCTTTTTTTGGATGACGAAATTGATAGCGCCGACATTGTCTTCAGTGACTACGTCTCAACCTTTAAACAGATTCCATTGACGTGGCGCTTTCTACCAGTCGGTCAATCGCAGGAGTTTTTTGACCAGATGCCCGAAGCCTTGAAGCGCACCAAGCTCGACGAGATAAAGAAAAGCGGTAAAGACATCGTCGAATTTGATTTTGAGCCAGATGTAAACACGGTGTATGAGTCGCTTCTTCTGCGCAGTCTGGATTATCAGTTGTTGCAGATCATGCGCGAGGTGCGCGCCAGTGAGCATAGTGCCCGCATGGTGTCGATGAAGCAGGCGACGGATAATGCCAGAGATATGAATACCAAGCTACAGTTGGTGCATAATAATTTGCGGCAGGCATCGATTACGAAGGAGCTTTTGGAAATCGGCAGCGCTTCCGGAACGGATGGATAACTGGACGGCAGAATTTTTAAACGCATTAAATGCAGGAAAATGAGGCGGAAATGAAACAGGGAAAAATTGTACAGGTGATCGGGCCGGTGGTGGATGTTGAGTTTGAAAGCGCCGCCGATCTTCCGAACATTTATGAAGCACTGATTGTGGAGCAGGCAGATGGCGACGGCAAGGTGCGTAAGCTGGTGCTGGAAGTGCAGCAACACGTTGGTGGCCACTGGGTGCGCGCCATCGCGATGGGCGCGGCGGAAGGTCTTCAACGCGGCACGCTGGTTAAAACTACCGGCGCTCCGATTACTGTTCCGGTCGGTCAAGGCGTAATGGGTCGCATGATGAACGTCATTGGTGAACCGGTTGACGAACGCGGTGAGGTTAAAGCGGAGAAACGGCTTCCTATTCATCGGCGTCCGCCGCCACTGACCGAACAGGCGACGAAGCCGGAAGTGTTAACGACCGGTATCAAGGTAATTGATTTAATTTGCCCGTTTTTAAAAGGCGGCAAGGTCGGCGCGTTCGGCGGCGCCGGCGTAGGCAAAACGGTTGTGATCATGGAGCTGATCAATAATATCGCCAAGCAACACGGCGGCTATTCAGTTTTTGCCGGTGTGGGGGAGCGTTCGCGTGAAGGGAATGACCTCTATCACGAAATGTCCACCGCCGGTGTTATCAATCAGGAGGAGCTGGAAAAATCTAAAGTCGCGCTGGTCTATGGTCAAATGAATGAACCGCCGGGTGCGCGTATGCGTGTGGCACTGACGGCCTTGACGGTAGCTGAATATTTTCGCGACGAAAAATTTCAGGATGTACTGCTTTTCATCGATAATATTTTCCGCTTCTCGCAGGCTGGCGCTGAAGTGTCGGCGTTGCTTGGACGTACCCCCAGCGCGGTGGGTTACCAGCCTACACTCTCCACTGAAATGGGCGAGTTGCAGGAAAGGATTACCTCTACACGTTCCGGATCAATCACCTCTTTTCAGGCGGTCTATGTGCCAGCCGACGACCTGACCGACCCAGCGCCGGCGACCACCTTTGCGCATCTCGATGCCACGATCGTACTGGAACGCGCACTCGCCTCGCAGGGGATTTTCCCGGCGGTTGATCCGCTGGCCTCGAACTCGCGTGCGCTCTCGCCGGAAATTGTCGGTGTTGAACATTACGAAACGGCACGCGGCGTTCAGGCTGTACTCCAGCGCTACAAAGAACTGCAGGACATCATTGCCATCCTGGGTCTTGATGAACTTTCCAATGAGGACAAGATCATTGTCGGCCGAGCCCGTCGTATTCAGAAATTTCTCAGTCAGCCGTTTACCGTGGCCGAAGTATTTACCGGCCAGCAAGGTCGGCAGGTAACGGTTGCGGAGACGGTACGAGGGTTCAAAGAAATTCTGGAAGGTCAGCATGATGCGGTACCGGAATCTAATTTCTATATGAAAGGCGGCATCGCGGAAGCGATTGAAGGAATCTGATCATGGCGGCATTGCTGAAAGTTAAAATCATTACGCCGAAAGAAGTCGCCTATGACGGGATGGCACTGGCCGTCACCATACCGGCGGAAGATGGCGAAATGCAGGTGTATCAAGGCCACATTCCGGTATTGGCGCGTGTCAGTCGCGGCATTGTTCGTGTTGAAAACATGGGTGCAGAGCCAGTTTGTTTCGAAGTGGACGAAGGATTTTTTCGTGTGACGCAAAACGAAGTCAGCCTGCTGATTGATACGATTCAACCCCTGCTGACTGTAAAAAAATGATGGGTTTTAACGTTGGCATTTTTTGTGCCGAGCGGCAAAGAGGTGCACGAACGCCGACAAAATTAAAATGTTGGGAACAGCACCAACCCCTAGCAATTATTAATTATTATCGCATTTCCCCTTGCACGTTTCTTGGCTTTGCAGTAAGAATTGCCCCGTAAATAGGGGCCGAAAAGAATCGGCCGGAAATAGTAACCCTAGTGCAACAGGAGAACAGCATGGCAAAAGCAGTAACCAAGTCTCAGATCATCGCTAAGATTGCCGACGACGCCGGCATCAGCAAAGTTCAGGCAAAAACAGCCCTCGAATCCGTCATCGCGCAGGCTTATAAAGGCGCCGCCGCAGGATTCACCGTTCCCGGTTTGGGAAAATTGGTCAAAGTAAAACGTAAAGCCCGTTTGGGTCGCAACCCAGCTACTGGCGAACAGATCAAGATCGCTGCGAAGACGGTTCTTAAATTCCGTATCGCTAAAGCTGCTAAAGACGCTGTTCTCTAAGGCTTATGCGAAGTTCAACCCCAGTTTGCTGGGGTTGTTTTTTAGGTTTGAGTAATTCCGTTTATCCGGATATACAGATATTTATGACGATTATCCAGCAACTTAAAACCGCCGAGCGCCCGTTGATCTCCGTGGAATTCTTTCCGCCAAAAAATGAAACGGTGCAGAAACCCTTTGATAAAGGGGCTGTCGAGTTGCTCGGCCTCAAGCCGGATTTCGTTTCTGTTACCTGCGGTGCGGGCGGATCGGCTGCTGGGCCGACCCTTGAAGTTTCAAAAAAACTGCGCGGCCTTGGCTATGAAACCGTCATGCCGCATTGCACGTGTGTAGGGATGTCCCGCGAGGATCTTGTTCGTTCTGTGGATGAAATCGTGGCGCAGGGATTTCAAAATATCATGGCACTGCGGGGTGATCCGCCGCGCGGAGAAAAATATTTCCAACCGGTGGAGGGCGGACTCCGTTATGCCGCTGAACTGGTGGCTTTCCTGCGCGAACGTCATCCGCAACTTTGTATTGGCGTGGCGGGATATCCCGAAAAACATCCAGAGGCGTACAACAAAATGGAAGATCTTCGACATCTGAAAGAAAAAGTAGATGCAGGGGCCGACTTCATCACCACACAGCTTTTTCTGCACAATCATGTCTATTTTGAATTTGTTGAAAAATGCCGCACAGCAGGCATCACCGTGCCGATTGTTCCAGGCCTTCTGCCTGTAATCTCGCTCGAACAGATCAACCGGATGCGTACCTTCTGCGAATTTCACGTACCGGAAAAACTGCTGTGCAATCTGCAAGCTGCGCAGAATGATCCCGTTAAAATGGAACGTATCGGACTCTACTGGGCGACCGAACAGATTTCAGAACTCATCGAAGGCGGTGCACCGGGCATTCACCTTTATCTGCTCAATCGCGCAAAAACCGCATTTTATCCTGAGCTCTTCGCCTGTCTCTCCCGCGTCCGTTTTACGCCCGAACGGTAAGTAAAAAAACTTTGTCCTGACGGCGAGCCTTGCGCGGCAGGGCGATCGTGACGACATCATTCGGCTGTGCGGATTCCGCCGGTTGGCCGCTGACGCGCAGTCCTTCGACGGAAAAGCGCAGTGCGCCGGTGGTCGGGCCTTCAATTAGTAGCGAGTCGCCGGACTTAATCGCGTGGCGCCGCAAGGTGAATTCCGCAATTCCGGCTTTAATGAAAAAGTTACTGAGCACGCCGACTTCGTCGCGCTGTTCCGTGGCTTGCGAGTCGGCGGCTCCGGCCCATTCGCCAAGTTTCGTGCCGCAATAGTACCCGCCGTGCCAGAAGCCGCGGTTGAAAACTTTCTCCAGTTCCGTAACCCACGCTTCGCATTTCTCCGGCGTGTAGGTTCCGGCGGCCAGCGCGTCGAGCGCCTCACGGTAAACCCGCGTGGTGACATCAACGTAATCGGCGGAACGTCCACGACCTTCGATCTTCAGTACTGAAATTCCGGCGGCGGTGATTTTGTCCAGATATTGGATCGTGCAGATATCTTTCGGCGACATCACATATTTATTGTCGATCACCAGTTCCGCACCGGTCTCTTCGTCGGTGATGCGGTATCTGCGGCGGCACGGCTGGAAGCAGGCGCCGCGGTTGGCGGAATGATCGTACTGCGCAAGACTCATGTAGCATTTGCCGCTGACGGCGACGCATAGTGCGCCGTGGACGAAAATTTCGAGCCGGATCAGTTTGCCAGACGGGCCGCACAGATTTTTTTCCTGAACCTTCGTGGCGATACCGGCAATCTGTTCGAGTGAAAGTTCGCGCGCCAGCACCACCGTGTCGGCATAGCGGGCATAAAATTCCACTGACTGAAAATTGGTGACGTTGGCCTGCACCGAAATATGCACTTCAAGACCGACGGAACGGGCATATTCAATCGCCGCGATATCGGTGGCGATCACGGCGGAAACTCCGGCGGCCTTGGCGGCGTCGCACAGTGCGTGCATTTCATCCATTTCGTCGTCATAAACAATCGTGTTGAGCGTCAGGTAGCTCTTTACATTGGCGGCGTGGCAGAGTTGCGCAACATTTGGCAGATCTTTTAGCGAAAGATTGGCGGAGCGGGCGCGCATGTTCAGCTTACCGACGCCGAAATAAACGGAATCCGCACCGGCGCGGATCGCCGCCGCCAGCGCCGCCTCCGATCCCGCCGGACTCATCAGTTCGATTACCGATTGCCGATTTAAGATTTTCGATTGGTTGTTCATGAATTTAACGGCTCGGAGTGTCCACGTTTTAGCCCAGCTTCGCAATCTTGAAGATGTGGCGCAGGCTTTCAAGCTTATGCATGGGCAGGCAGGAATGCCCGCCCCACATTCGAGGCAACCGGTATGGTTGCGATACGCACCGCAGGCGTCCCGCCTACCTTGCTTGGGCATAACAATTTCCAGTTTGTTACCGTGATATCTGTATTGACGTCATGTAGCCATGCGGATACGGTGTGCGCATGGTTGATATCTGGAAGACAACGAAATTTGATGTGGCCGAGCATCTGCGGACTCCGGAAGAAATGGCCGCTTATCTCGAAGTTTGCATGGAAGAGGCGAACGGGGACACCGCACTGATCGCCAAAGCACTGGGTGACATTGCCCGCGCGAAAGGCATGACTCAGGTCGCGCGCGACGCGGGTCTGTCGCGGGAAAGTTTGTATAAAGCTTTGTCCGGTGAGCGGAGTCCGGACTTCGACACAATTCTTAAGGTTGTTTCAGCTCTCGGACTGCAACTGCACGCCATGCCAGCGCGCGCCTGATAACGCGATTTGGTGGAGGGCTCGGTTCCACCCGCGCCGTGGACGGCGGGAAAGTCGTTCCTCTAAGGCAACCGAGACAGTTGCGATACGTACCGCAGGCGGCTCGCCTGCCTTGCTCGGACATAACAAGTTCCAGTTTGCCACGGCCAAATCGTCCGGCTACATTCGCGGCGCTGGTCGTTTAACCCGCGAAAACTGAAAACCTATTTGCCGAACTTTTTTTGAAGCCATTTGAAAACGGCGAGCTGTTCATCCTGACCGGCCCGGCGGACTTGGGATAAAAGCCATATAGAGCTGGGTTTTTCGGCGGTCACATTTTTTGCGCCTTGGTTGCAAGTCGAGCATAGCGTCCGCAGGTTTGACAATTCGTCCTCGCCGCCAAGTGCTTTGTCTTTGATGTGTCCGATATGGAGTCGTACTTTTCGGTTTGTCGACGGATCAATCTCTCCCGGAGTCAACCCGCACATTTGGCAGGTAAACCCATTACGATCCATCGCTTCGGCTCGGAGGCGCGCCGATATATGCGTGCAAATTTTGGCAAATGGTTTTTTGGTGGAGTTTTCTTAAGAAGATACTGGCCGGGTTTCAGATCGGTAGTGTCATTGTGTGAAAGAATAGGCCAGCCCTCTTCATCGCGCAACTCTCTGAGACGTCGGCTGTACTGAACGGCCCCGTCAGCGGCGGCCTGAAACTCATGTGATTCTATTACACGGCCAATATTGGCCAGCAGAAGTTGTGATGAGGCTTCAGGATATTTGCCGTCCAGCGCCCGAGCAATGGCTTTTCCAAC
>JBBQSL010000010.1:0-35887 GCA_038213895.1 Kiritimatiellales bacterium
AAGCTCTCGTGGAAGGAGACGGCGGAGAGCTTTGGCAGTTGTTGGGATACGGTTTTTCGATCCGTAAAAATGGTTGTCAATTACGGATTGGCTTACCGACGTCTGGATGGGATCACAGCCATTGGAGTTGATGAGGTTCAATACAAAAAAGCAGTATTCGTCCGGCGTGGTGGAGGGTTTAAACCGCAAAGTGAATTTGGTAACGAGAAAAGCCTTCGGGTTTCGAAGCTATGAAGTGCTTAAAATTGCCCTGTTTCATACAATGGGTGGGCTTCCTGAGCCGAAATCAACCCACAGATTCTGCGGATGAGCCAGAAATTGTGAACCGGCGTTACAGAAAGATTAGAAAAATCGGCATCTTTTGTCGTCAGCACCAACCGACCATCCGCGTCATACTGATAAGAAAGAGACCCAGCAGAAGCCAGCACGGCTAGCGCGATCATTAACACCCCATAACTTAGCAATCGTTTATTCATCAAAGCCTTTTCCCGCGCCAATAAAAAGGGGGCGCGACAACCGTCACGCTCTACAGAGGGACTACGAAGCCCCAGAAAGAAACATGAATAGAGGCCGTGCCCGATGGGGCGCGGTCTCGCCAGTTCGTTCTTCTTTTCAAAATTCGCGGTTTTCCGTGAGAACTAAACTTGCGTTAACGCAAAATCAATTTTTAAAATTTATCAGTCAGTTCTAATCTCACTTCTCTTCCTGTCAAATGTTTCATTGCAAACAAGCTGCCTTTTCTTAAACAGATTAGCGTTATTTCACAATTTCGGTTCCGACGCCTTGGTCGGTAAACAGTTCTAGTAACAAGGAATGGGGCAGGGCGGAGTCAATGATATGCGTTTTGCTTACGCCTGCTCGGAGCGCGTCAACGGCTCCGCCGATCTTTGGCAACATACCGCCAGAGATAATGCCTCGTTCGATCAAATCTTCGACTTCGCTCAGTCGGAGTGTCGAAATTAGCGTGGAAGGATCGTTCGGGTCGCGCAACAGACCCGGTACATCGCTCAGAAAAACCAGTTTGCGCGCTTGCAGAGCGCAGGCGACGGCGTTGGCGATATCGTCGGCATTTACATTGTAAAGGTGTCCGTCTTCGCCGCGTCCGAGTGGTGTGATGACCGGAATAATATCCGCTTTCAGAAACGCCTTGATGGGTTCCACATCTACATGAATTACTTTGCCAACGTAGCCCCAGTCGAGTGTTTCGCCGGTTTGTGGATCCGTACCGGTATGCTTTTTCACGGTGACGATGTCTTCGCCGTGAATGCCCCGTGCTTTACCGCCGTAGTTTTTAAGGATTTCAACGAGGTGCGGATTCACTTCGTTGTTAAGAACGCTTTCGACCACCTCAATGGTTTTTGCATCCGTTACCCGCAGGCCTTGAACAAAATTCGGCTGAATGTTTGCTTCCCGCATCTTTTTAGAAACCGATTTTCCGCCGCCGTGGACGATGACCGGTTGCAGGCCAACGCATTCCATGAAGGCGACATCCTTTAGAATGCCCCTGTAGCCAATTTCGCTCTCCATGATGCTGCCGCCGAATTTTACGACTACGGTATCACCCCGAAACTTCTGAATATAAGGCAGCGCCTCAATTAATACCGATGCTTTTTCAATCATTTGCTGCATGTTTTCTTTACCTTATATTCTGCCGATTTTTCTGCAACGAGCAGTGTCTGACTGCTCTTGTCCGGACAAAAAGCTCCATCTCGGATATTCTTTTTCTCTTTTTTTTTCAGGAAGGCAACAATTCCTTCCATGGTATTTCCGCATTCTGCGGAGATTGTCGCCCGGATTTCTCTTAATTCTCTGATGACAGGATCTTCTTTCATTTCAAGCCTCCTTAAGTTCCTCTGGAGTGCATATGACGGGCGTGTGCAGCCCTCTTGCTCTGTTTTCTTCCTGAATTAAACGAATAACCCGGCCGTTGGCAATATGTTTACAATTCCATGATGCGATATAATCGCACCGATTTAAAACGGCAGCCGCCAGATGGATGGCGTCGATTTTCGCATTTTGCGGTAATTGCAACGTGTTAAAATATATCGAAGCCAATTCGGTTGTTTGATCACACAGAGTTAAAACTTTTATGTCGGTAAGTTTGTTGAGCCGTTTAGCCGCCGCAACCGAGTCTCCTCGTTCGCATTCTGCAATGACAGCGTCAGATATGCATGGCTCGAAATTTTGAAACAGTACGTTTTCCCACCAATCGGTCGTAATCTGTTGGCGCGCCGCGACAATAATATCCCGACTCGGTTTTGAAGTCAGATAGCTAACCACGCTGGTTTCGATGTAAACCGTTCTCATACTTACTCCACATTGATCCGCACATAGTCTTCGGTGCAGTTGCAGGTGTAGACCACCGCGTGACCGTTACCTAGATTTAAATCGATGTTGATCGTAAATGCGTCTTTGGAAACTGCCGCGACCAGTTTTTCTTCCGCTGTTCCGGCAGCTGTTCCTTTTCGTACGGCGGGTACGTCGTCGTAGTCAATGTCCACCTTGTTTTCTTGCACCTGCGCGTAGGAATAGCCGATGGCATCCATAATCCGACCCCAGTTGGGTCGTTTGCCAGCCCAGGCTGTTTTATTGAGCATGGAATTGGCTACGGCACGTGCGGCTTCATTGGCTTCGCCGTTGGTGGCTGCGCCGGTCACTTTAACGGTGACGACCCGTGTTGCGCCTTCGCCGTCTTTAACGATCATCATGGAGAGTTCGAACAGTACTTTTTCCAGTGTTTGGATAAAAAGTTTCCAGTGTTTGGAATGCTGTTCAATTACATCATTGCCCGCCTGTCCATTGGCGAGGCAGATGACGGTGTCGTTGGTGCTTCGATCACCATCCACCGTGATCCGGTTGAAGCTCATATCCGCAGCAACTCGTAATGCGCATTGCAAGGTGTGTTTTTCAACAGCGGCATCCGTCAGGATGAAGGCCAGCATGGTGGCCATGTTTGGCTCGATCATGCCGGAGCCTTTGGCAAGACCGGTAATTCGTACCGGTTTTCCATCGAGATCAATTTCAACCGTGACCGTTTTGCTGACGAGGTCGGTGGTCATCATCGCTTCAGCCGCGTTCATACCGCCATCCGGAGAAACCTCATCAAACAAAATTTCAATACCGCTGGCAATCTTATCCATGGGAAGTGGTTTGCCGATTGTGCCGGTAGAGCAGACAAAAACATTCAGCGGTTTAATCCCGAGTTTTCCTGCGATCAGTGCTGCGGTGGCTTCGGCATCGGCCATACCTTGTGCGCCGGTGCAGGCATTGGCATTGCCACTGTTCATTACAATGGCTTGCGCCCCGTCATGTTCGACCACTTGAATATCCCACTTCACTGGGGCGGCCTTAACCTGGTTGGTGGTAAAGACTGCTGCGCTGACCGCCGGTATATCGGAAACGATCAGAGCCATATCCTTTTTTTTCTTTTTAATTCCGGCAGCGATTCCTGTCGCGGAAAATCCTTTTGGCAAGGGTAATAATTTTTTCATAGTACATTCTCCAGAAAGGGGGGAAGACTACACCTCCGAGAAAGTTTTCGGAATAAAAAAAGTCCCGGACTCGAAAGAGCGCCGGGACTTTGCCGTAAGCCACAGACGGCTTAGCGTTTCGAGAACTGGAAGCGTTTACGTGCACCCGGCTGACCCGGTTTTTTACGTTCCTTCATACGCGCATCGCGGGTGAGGAATCCGCCCTTTTTTAGAATCGGTTTTAGCTCTTCTTCTGCTTTAACCAGTGCTCGTGAAGCACCATGGGAAATGGCCCCGCATTGGCCAACCTTGCCGCCGCCGCTGACCGTGATGGTCATATCGTACTGGTTGGCGCGATCGGTGAGTACCAGCGGACGAACAACTGTATCCAGCATATCTTTGGTATCAAAATAATCTTTGGCTGTTTTGCCGTTTACGGTGATTACGCCGGAGCCTTTGACGAGGCTTACGCGCGCTACTGCTGTTTTGCGCCGGCCTGTTGCGGCAATTCGATCAACTTTTTTTGTTGCTACCACGTTGTACTCCTTAGATTAGCCATTAAATTCGAGTGTTTTAACTTTTTGAGCGGTGTGCGGGTGGTCTGATCCCGCATAAACTTTTAGACGGGTGATCGTATGGCGCATCAGCCGGTTGCCCGGTAGCATACCTTCAACGGCCTGCATGATAATGCGGGTCGGGTTCTTCGCCCGGATTACTGCCGCGCTGCGATTTTGCAGTCCGCTCGGATAACCGCTGTAATCCTGATAGATTTTATCTTCTTCCTTGTTGCCGGTCAGCTTCACCTTTTCGGCGTTGATGACCACTACAAAGGCGCCTGTGTCCACATGCGGGGTGTAGGTCGGTTTATTGCGTCCACGCAGAATATCTGCAATAAACACAGCGAGTCGTCCGGTTGATTTTCCTGTGGCATCCACCACAAACCATTCCCGTTCAATTTCATTTTCGTTTGCTACAAATGTCTTCATTAGAAATCTTTCTTGTTCAAATGCAAGGCGGGGAAAATATACGAGGGGATACCCCGTGTCAACACCTGTACTGAAAGTTTTATACAAAAAGATAGGAATTGTTCCGGACGCGCTGAAAGGTTATACCCTGATATATGAAGCTCATCCGTAAAAAAGAGGTATGGTTACCAACTTGGCAGGGCATTTTTTTATTCACTTTTGTGATTGGGGCTTTAGTTTCAGGATTTATTTTTAATCTCTATCCCTTTCTAGCGCAGACGGATCCGCAGTCGGATGCTGAGTTTATTATTGTCGAAGGGTGGCTAAATGATGCTGAATTTGAAGTGTTGTCTAAGGTTATAAAACCTGGGCAGGTTATTGTGACCACTGGCGGACCCGTTACTTTTGGCGATCGCTTGCTGAAAGAAAAAACTTATGCGGAGGTGACCGCATCACGACTTCGTCTGGCAGGCTTTGATCCAGAAACAATTATTTGTGCGCCAGCTCCCGATGTGAAATATGACCGGACTTATGCTTCGGCCGTGGCCGCCCGTGAAGCTCTTTTAAAACATGGAATCTTAGGAAAACCTTGTAATATCTACAGCATGGGCGCGCATAGTCGCCGTTCTCATTTTCTTTATACGTTAGCCTTTGGCGCTGACTATCCGCTGGGCGTTGTTTCGCTTGAAAGCAAGGAAACCGATCTAAGACATTGGTGGCGTAGCAGTTTGGCTTTTAAACATGTTACTGGTGAATTTATTGCGTGGATATATACCCTGTTCTCCTCTTGCAAATATGCCTGATCGCCTCCAGCAACGTCTTGCCGAAATCGGCGCACCCGCTGATGTGTGTGCGTCGGTTGCCGCGCTTGCTGAACAGGCTGTGCGCGATCCGCTCACCGGACTTTATAACCGCCGGTTTTTCGATGAAACCCTTACGCGTAATATTGAAACCGCCCGCCGCTATGGGCGTGAATTGAGTCTGGTGCTTTATGATTTAGACAATTTTAAGGCGGTAAATGATACGTGTGGGCATGAGGCCGGGGATGCCGTATTAAAAGTTTTTGCGCAGATTCTTCAGAAGACAGCGCGAAAATCCGATATGGTTTGTCGCATCGGTGGTGATGAATTTGCTGTTATTCTACCTGAAACCGGTCTTTCCAATGTTTGGAAATTTACGGAGCGGGTTTCTGTAGCACTAAAGGGAAATGGAAACCCCTCCGCATCGGCCGGAGTTGCTGCGTGGCCTTCAGACAATCTTTTTGCGGACGCTGATGCTGAACTGCGTGCGGCTAAACCATCACGCTAGAGCGGGAATCGACTAAAAATCTTTATCCCAGAACCAGATGAGTTTTTTTTCGCTAACCCCTTTGCCTTGGGCGTTTGCGCCTTTGAGTCCGGGTTCTTTTATGGTTGTTCGGCTTACGCAAGCATTGCAGAGTAAAAGAACAGCGATTAGATAAAAAAGTTTAGTGAACATACGATTCCCTTTCTATTTTAGAATGAAACAGCGCAGAAACTGATAGCCTCAATTTTTCCAGCGACTTTGGCGAGAACCTTTTCAGGAACTGGCTGGCTGACTTTTAGAATGGCGATAGAACGCTCGCCAGTTTTGTCGTGTGGATTACGGACATCATCAATATTGATGCCTTCTTTGGCCATGGCGCCAGCGATTTCGCTGAGCACGCCAGGGCGATCCATGTAGGTGAACAGCACGATGTTTCCGGCCGGTTCGAAGTAGAGTTTATCGAAGCCTCCGATACGGGAAATCATCATAACTCCTTCGGCCAGTGTACCGCGCACGCTGATGCGGCGCAGGTTGTCTTTGTCGATGCTGGCCATTAAATCCACGGTGATCGAGTTGCCGTAGCCTTTGGTCTCGTCGGTTTCGCGGATGGAGTAGTCGATACCCATATCTTTAAGGAAGGCGACGGCGGCTTTTGGATCCATGGAGCGGTCAAACTCTTTGCTGAGTGCGCAAACGACCGGAACGGATAGCCATTTGGCAAAGCGCTGTAGGTCGCCGTAGAAGCTGGCTTCGATACGGCTGAGTTTGGTTTCCGCACCGATCATAGCGCGAGCCATGGTGGCAATGGTATAGGTCAGATCGGCATAGGTTTCATCAAGGCCTTCTGGAATATCGCGGTTGACGATATAGGAAGTGACCCCTTTTCCGTCAAAGTCAATGAGCTGTTCAGCCGAACGCTGAGCCGCATTAAAGTTGGCTTCTTTGGTGGAAGCTCCGAGATGCGGTACCATGATGTCGGCAATATCAATGACGCTCTTGGGGCCTTCGGCATCTTTAGGATAGACATCATTAAGGAACCGAAGGGCTTTTTCTGCCTTAATGGCTCGCAGATCATTTTCGTTAACAACGCCGGAACGGGCACAGTTGATAAGGGTGGCTCCCTTTTTTATGATACTGAACAGTTCTTTATTAATGAGACCTTTGGTCTGTTCGTTTTCAGGAATGTGCAGGGTGACGTAATCGCTTTGAGTAAAGAGTTCTTTGAGACTAACCAGCTTTGCTCCGATGCGTGCGGCGGCTTCTTCGGAAAGAACCGGGTCAAAGGCGAGGATTTTGCATTCGAATCCACTAAGGCGTTTGGCAACCAGCTTGCCGATGGCTCCGAGACCGACGATTCCGATGGTTTTTCCGGTGACTTCACGACCCATGAACTTGGTTTTTTCCCATTCTCCGCGACGGGTGGAGGCGTCGGCGGCTATCAGGTGGCGGGCATCGGCTAGCATCAGAGCGACGACTTCTTCGGCAACCGCATTGGCGTTGGCTCCCGGTGTGTTCATGACATCGATTTTTCTCTGCCTAGCATATTTAGTGTCGATAGTATTATAGCCTGCACCGGCGCGGATGACGACTTTGAGGTCGGGCAGGGCGTCAATTAGTTCGGGGGTTACTTTTTCACTACGGACGATCAGTGCGTAGGCATCTGAATGCTGTTTGGCAAGGTCTATGAGCTCCGTTTGAACATCTTGCACAACGGTATAGTTCCCGTTGGCTTCAAGGAGTTCTTTAGCGATGGAATCGAGTTTGGTCGGGATCAGTACTTTTTTCATAGTTTTTCTCCGTAGAATATAGTGAATGGGCACTAAGGTAGTCGGCAGAGGGAAACGAATCAAGTGCAGACAGTTTTGTTTTTCGCTTCTTGACCGTGAACAGGGTGCTCTTCTATGGTGTCAGCATGAAATCTGCAAAATTCTTTTTATTTCCAGTTCTTGCTTTGATTCTCTCCGGTTGCACAGGCTATCGCGTCGGTAGCACCTTGCCTAAAGATATTAAAACGGTAAGTTTAGTTATCGTCAACAAAACGGATGAGCCCTCCATTGAGGTTGCCGTTATGAAGGCGTTGCGGGCTGAACTTCAAATGGATGGACGGCTTGAGGTGCGTTCTAAGGAAGAGGCGGATGTTATGCTAAGTGTAACGCTGACTCAGTTTCAATTGACCCCGCTATCTTATAATCGTGATCAACGCTTGGTGACGGATGAATACCGCATAACGATCACTGCTTCCGCCGTGCTGTCTGACGCTGAAAGCGGAGACGTGATTCTGGAAACTCCTGTCGTGCAGGGAGAGTCGGAATTTTATTATGCAGCCGACCTGACCTCCACCAAGCGGGAGGGTATGCCGAAAGCAGCAGGCAAACTGGCTCGAAAAGTGGTCAGCTCAACGGTCACGGCCTGGTAGAACAATCGGTTCCAATAGGACTTTTTAAATAAAAAAGCCGTCCGGTTAAGGACGGCTTTTTTGTTTTCCAAAGTTTGGGAAAACTATTTTGCCAGCTTACGCAAGGCGGCAACCACCCGCTTTTTACGGCGGATAGCGGTGTTTTTCTTGATTACGCCGCGTTTGACGGCTTTATCAAGCACCGAGCTGTATTCGCGTACAGCCTGTTCGGACGTTTCAGCAACGCCTGTAGCCAGCACTTCACGCGTTTTACGGCGGACGGTTTTAACTTTCGTTTTCACTGTCATATTGCCGACGCGCTGCTTTTCAGACGAGCGCATCCTTTTTTTTGCACTTTTAATATTCGGCATGGTTTAACCTTTTGTTAATCCTTCATTTCTTCACGGGGCATGCGGCTGTCGCGCATTGCCCGAGAGCGGGCGCGAGCCTGTTTCTTGCGGCGTTTGTCGCCCGGCTTTTCATAGCGGCGGCGTTCGCGCATATCTTTTAGAATTCCTTCGCGGTCGAGCAGTTTTTTCAAACGACGTAGCCCTTTTTCGACGGGTTCTCCGCGACGGAGTTTCACTTCACAAGTTGTACTGGCCATAATTTATAACACCCCCTTAAACGGGTAGATTTTTTTCACAAAGGCGTGGAAAATAGGTGATAGGAATTGCTTTGTCAACCGATTATACCGGCAAGAGCGTGTCATTCTCTGTGGCGGAAGGAGATGCGTCCTTTGCTCAGGTCGTAAGGCGAGATTTCAACCGTGACCCGGTCGCCGATGGCGATGCGGATAAAATTTTTGCGCATTTTGCCCGATATGTGCGCGAGAATGCGGTGCCCATTAGCCAGTTTCACGTTATACATCGTGGCTGGCAGTACCTTTTCCACAACACCTTCCATTTCAACAATATCATCTTTGGCCATGCATTCTCCCGTACAGTTTTATTTTTGTCGCGCCGATGCTACACGCGCACCCCGCCATTGCAAGAGGCATTTGAAAAGAGTTGGTACGAAAACTTGAGTGCGAGCTCCTTGCAGGGCATATTTCAGCGCCTTCAATCCCTGTAATTGTGAAAGAGGAGATACGTATGGATGCTTTAAAAAAATCAACGGTTTTTAAAGGGCCTCAGGGTCCCGTGGTACTGGTTATCATGGATGGTGTCGGTATTGGTAAATATGCAGAGGGCGATTTTGTCCTTTCATCGAATACTCCGAATCTCGATTGGCTGATAAAAAACGGCATCTCGACACAGCTCCAGGCCCACGGTACCGCCGTCGGATTGCCGAGCGATGAAGATATGGGCAATAGCGAGGTTGGGCACAACGCGATTGGTTGCGGACGTGTTTTTAATCAAGGCGCGGCTCTCGTCAAGCAGGCGATCGCCTCTGGCGCGATGTTTGCCGGCCAAACGTGGAAAGACCTCATCGCTAACGTCAAAGCCCACGGGTCAACGCTGCATTTCATCGGTCTTTTTTCCGACGGTAACGTTCACAGTCATCTGGATCACCTCAAAGCGATGCTCAAACAGGCTAAGGCCGAAGGTGTAAAAACTGCACGTATTCATCCGCTGATCGACGGCCGCGATGTTCCGCCGACCTCTGCGCTTGACTATATTGAGCCGTTTGAAGCCTTTCTTGCGGAACTTAACGACGGCAACGCGGTGGACTACGTGATTGCTTCCGGTGGCGGACGTATGAATATCACCATGGATCGCTATAACGCCAATTGGGATATGGTTAAACGTGGGTGGGACACTCATGTGAAAGGCGAGGGGCGTATGTTCGCTTCGGCCAAACAGGCCATTGAAACTTTTCGCGTCGAAAAGCCCGGTATTCTCGACCAGGATTTGCCGCCATTCGTTATCGAGCGTAATAAGAAAGCGGTCGGTCCTATTGTGGATAGCGACAGCGTTATTTTCTTTAATTTCCGGGGCGACCGTTCGCTTGAAATTACCAAGGCCTTTGAATCGGACAATCTTAAGGAGTTTAATCGGGGTCCGAAACCAAAAGTTCAGTATGCCGGTATGATGCAGTATGACGGTGACCTTCGCATTCCTCGCAACTATCTGGTTACGCCGCCAGCGATTAATCGTACGATGGGTGAGTATCTCGCCGCATCCGGTGTCCATCAGCTCGCTATCAGTGAGACGCAGAAATATGGACATGTCACCTATTTCTTTAATGGCAATCGTGCCGATAAATTTAACGAGGCACTCGAAGATTATATTGAAATAAAATCCGACGTTTGCCCATTTGAAGAAAAGCCGCGCATGAAAGCCGCCGAGATAACCGCAGCTGTGGTCAAGGCCATTGAAAGCGGTAAATACGAATTCATCCGTCTGAATTATCCTAATGGCGACATGGTTGGTCATACCGGCGTCTTTTCTGCGGTCATCCTTGCGATGGAGGCGGTGGACGAAGGTCTCGGGAAGCTTAAAATAGCCGTTGAAAAGGCCAAAGGTATCATGGTGATCAGTGCTGACCATGGCAATGCGGATGATATGTATGAGCATGACAAAACCGGGGCTGTGAAGCGCGGTAAAGACGGGCGTCCACAAGCCAAGACCGCCCATTCGCTTAATCCGGTTCCGGCTATTGTTTACGACCCGTCCGGCGTTTCAAAGGCGCGGCTGTCGGCAGAAAAAAATCTGGGTATCAGCAGTCTTGCAGGAACCTGTTTGAAACTGCTCGGTTTTGTACCGCCTGCCGATTACACCCCTTCGATTGTTGAAGTCGGCTGAAGTGATCCAAATAGTGGAAAACGAAAGCTTCCCGCTCGACGGAGGGTTGTTAGAAAAGGTACTTTCCAGCGATGAATACATCTTTTTCTAAAGTTGTTTCGGTGTTTTTTTTGGCCTTTTCGCTTTTAACTGTTTCTTCAGCTTCAGCTCGCATCGTTCAATTAACGGCGGCGGAGCAGGAGTGGCTGACTACGCGAGGTGGGGTGATTCGTTTTGCCAACACGCAGAATCATTCTCCTTTTGAATTTGTCGGTGAGAGCGGCGAAGCACTAGGTATGGCCGTTGAACTCGGCGGATGGATGGCAACTGAAACAGGTTTTCAGGCTGAATTTTATCATATGCCGCTTAAAAAAGCCCGTGAAGAGGTATTAAACGGATCGTATGATGTCGTCACCTGTTTGCTTTATAGTGAAGAAAGGGCGAAAGAATTCGGCTTTACACCGGTTATTTTTAAAATGCCTACTTTTATTTTTGTCCCGACGTACTGCAGTGATATTAAGACAATTGCGGATCTCAACGGTAAGACAGTGGCCATACAAGAGCGGGGTTATGCGGAGGAATTTATTCGTCAGCAGGGAGTGAACTGTAAATTTCTTTTAATGCCAGGCTTCAAACAGGCCGTTGAAGCGATCGTGCAGGGAAAAGCCGATGTCGTGGTCGGTGATGAGCAGGTGATTTATTATTATCTGTATCAAAACGGCTGGACTGAGTTGGTTAAAAAGACCGGACAACCCTTGTACGAGGGGCGGTATTGCATGGCCGTTTCTGCAACGAATCAGACGCTCCTTTCGATTCTGACCAAATCGGTTGAGCAGGCGAAGCGTGCTGATGTAATTGAACGGATTGAGAGGAAATGGTCTGGGCAGAAATATACAGCCTTCGGATTTCAGGCCATGCAGTATATGCAGTATGTAATTGTCGGCATCGGAATTCTTCTAGTCAGCGTACTGCTGTTTTGGCTTTGGGATATCCGGCTGTCGCGGCGTGTTCTCTCAAAAACTGAAGAATTGAGAAGTAGCGAGGCACGGCTCCAAACTATTTTTCAAAATTCACCCGATGCTATATTTATTCAGGATGAGAACGGGGTTGTTCTCGATGCCAATCCAGTAGCCTGTGCATTTCATAATCTAAGTCGCAGTGAACTGATTGGTCGAAATGTGTTTGATCTGGTTCCTAGCGGCCGACGCGAAGAGGTAAAGCGTGATTTTAACAAATGGTTCACCGGTGAGTTGACGCGGTATGAGGGACTTTCACAGGCGGGGCATGGCCGCGAAGTTCCAGTTGAAGTGATCGGGGCTCCACTTCGTTTTGAAGGAAAAATCGCGGTACTTCTGCTGGTGCGTGATATGACCGACCGCAAGCAGGCCGAACAGTCGCTTAAAGAAAGTGAAATGCGCTACCGGAGCTTGATCGAAGCACAGAGCAATTTTATTGTCCGTTTTGATACCGAGGGCTTTTATACCTTTGTAAACGAGGCGTTCTGCCGGTTCGTGGGTCGGGTCTACGGTGAGTTGATTGGACACAATTGCCGATCATATGCTTATCACGACGATATTTCCGTTTTGGATAAGGCGATTGAGTCGCTTGTATCCTCTCGTGAGCGGGTGACGGCCGTGGAGTGCCGCATGCGCTCCCGCACCCGTATCGCCTGGGTTCAATGGGAAAATATTGCTGTATGTGATGATTCCGGACGAGTCATTGAAATTCAAAGCGTGGGGCATGATATTACGGAACGCCGTCGGATTTATGAGGCACTGCAGGAGAGTGAAAAACGGCTCCGATTTCTGTTCGAGGAGATTCCTCATATCGCGGTACAAGGTTATAATGACGCTCGGGAGGTTATCTTCTGGAATCGTGCCAGCGAAGAACTTTACGGTTATCTGAAAAAGGATGTACTGGGTAAAAAAATAGAAGACCTCGTACTGAAGGCAGATCAGCGGAATGAAATGGTGAAAGCCTTTGATAACTGGGTTAAAACCGGCACACCGATTCCCTCTGGCGAAATGTTAAAACGTACGTCGGACAACCGTTCTGTGTCCGTCTTTTCCAGTTGCCTTTCCGCACGTAACCAGCGCGGTGAATGGGAAATGTATTTGATCGATATTGATCTTTCTGAGCTCAAACGGGCCAGCGAAGAACTGGTAATCGCCAAGGAATATGCGGAGCGTGCCAGTCGAGCCAAGAGCGAGTTTCTTGCCAACATGAGTCACGAAATCCGTACGCCAATGAACGGTGTGATGGGAATGACCCATCTGATGCTCGAGACCGAACTAACGGACGAACAGCGTGATAATATTCAGACGATTATGGAGTCGACGACGGAATTATTGCATATTATTGACGAATTGCTTGATATTTCACGGATTGAAGCCGGTGAAGTACGCCTGCATCCCGAGCCGTTTTGTCCGCGCGAAACCACCGAAAAAGTCGTACTGCTTTTTGCTGACCGTGCCGGACGCAAGGGCGTGGATCTTTCCGTCGCCATTCACGACAGCGTCCCAAAACAATTGCTGGGCGATTCCGGACGCGTTCGCCAGATTCTCATTAATCTGGTGGGTAACGCTCTTAAATTTACTCACGACGGACATATTCAAATTCGGATGCAGGCTGAGCGTATTGAAAGCGGTTGGAATCTGCTGACCGATGTTAAAGATACCGGCATCGGTATGACTCCCGAATTGCAGGAGCGTATCTTTGAAAAATTCACACAGGGTGACACGTCCTCCAAACGTGAATATGGCGGTACGGGTCTCGGGTTGGCCATCACCCGTCAGCTGATCCAGTTGATGGATGGTGAAATTTCAGCGACCAGCGAAGTGGATAAAGGGACCACCTTCCAGTTCAATTTAAAACTTGGTTGCGTAGACGAGTATAAACCCGCAGCGACTTTGCCGCCTGAAAATCCAGCAGGGAAAGTGGAGATTAAAGCGAGCATTCTGCTGGTTGAAGATAATCTGGTAAACCAAAAAGTCGCTGCGGCCATGTTGAAAAAGCTGGGATGTAGCGTCATCGTTGTGCCGAATGGAGCACGTGCATTGGAACAGATTGCTTTGCACAAATTCGACCTGATTTTTATGGACTGTCAGATGCCGATCATGGATGGCTTTGAAACCACGCGAGCCCTTCGTCAGATGGTTGGCGATATTCGTGATATCCCGATTGTCGCTATGACGGCTCATGCTCTCAAAGAGGATCGCCAGCGCTGTCTGGATGTCGGTATGAATGATTATCTGGCTAAGCCTGTTCATCACGATGCGTTGGTTGCCGTACTGCAGAAGTATTGTGGCTAGATGCTTGATATTCTTAACAGGCTCCGTATATTTCCCGATCGCTCGGAGAGATGGCAGAGTGGTTTAATGCGCCGGTCTTGAAAACCGGAGAGCCGCAAGGTTCCGGGGGTTCGAATCCCTCTCTCTCCGCCACTTTAACTTTACTCTTTGTTTATAGAGGTTTGGTGAAAGTTAGTTCTTTAGGGGTTGTGCCGAGAGCATGGTTTGCGCGAACAAGCAAAATCAATGGAAACAGACTTTTCAGCATATTCCATTTTGGCAAAGCGGCTTTAAAGCATGATCTAAACTAAACCTCTGCAAATATTGATTAAAACTCTTTTTTTTACTGGTACCCCGGGCGGGATTTGAACCCGCGACCTACGGTTTAGGAAACCGTTGCTCTGTCCAGCTGAGCTACCGGAGCGATGGGTGCGAAGTATGAAGGATGAACGATGAAAGATGAAAGCGGATTCTTCCCGACTGCTGCGAAAATCCGCAGTTGTAGCCCTGAGTAGTAACCCGGTTGTGTTATCGGGCGTGGTTCGTGTCAGGGCGACATCTTGTAAGGAGAACTGTGTCTGGATGGGATCACCGCCCATTAAATAACTGAGGATCAGGTTTCATTGTACGTCGGAGATTATCCATAAAAATTCTCGCGCGACCCGAAACTAATCAATTCGATAGTGTTCGCATCGAATCTGTAAGCTATGCGAAACTGGGCTCCGTGCAGTCCAAATGTTTGGGTATAAACTCCGTAGAGATTGCCTTTTTTACGGTCACCCTTTTCCGGTGCTTCTATGATCTTCAGCACAACCTTATCGATTGTCATTTTCTCGTTGGAATGGGTCTTTTTTAGCGCTTTTTCAAACGTTTTGGTCTGAACGATATTTCTCATAGGCTTACCCGAATTTATATTCGGACACCTGCCCCGCATCCGCCTCGGCTATGCCGATCAAAATATCTTTCACTTCGAGAAAAGACAGATCGGGATTATCAATGACGCACTGAGCGACATGCACCCAATATTCAATCTGTTGCGCGGGCTTCCGGTGTTCAACTTTGCCCCTAATTCTGGCCTCTTTCAGTACAGTTTCACTCAATCGAATTGTAGCTGTAGCACTCATATTCATAGCTCCATTTGTCACAAATGTTACACATGAGACGATTTGTGTCAAGTTTCGCCTCGTAAAAAAACAATCGACCGCCAAAGTTTGTTTAAGATTGCGGATTATCGATTTAAATTCGGCAATCGGAAATCATCAATCGTCAATTCTTCCGGAGGTCATGGTTAATGCGCATGGAACAAAATTTTTCGCCGCACATGGAGCAGTAGCGCTGTTTGACGTCAAACTTTTCGCCGGGCGGCATGGATTGTTCGCGGAAGCGGCGCGCGCGTTCCGGGTCGAAGCAGAGGTTAAACTGGTCTTCCCAGCGGAATTCAAAGCGGGCTTTACTGATGGCGTTGTCCCGGTCTTGCGTGTTCGGAATTCCTTTGGCTAAGTCAGCGGCGTGTGCGGCGATTTTATGTGCGACGACACCTTCGCGGACATCTTCTTTGTTCGGCAGGCCGAGATGTTCTTTCGGCGTGACGTAGCAGAGCATCGCGCAACCATACCAGCCGATCAGCGCACCGCCGATGGCGCTGTTGAGGTGGTCGTAACCGGCGGCTAGGTCGGTGACTAGCGGGCCGAGCGTATAGAAGGGCGCTTCGAAGCAGTCTTCGAGCTGGCGATCCATGTTTTCTTTGATCAGGTGCATTGGTACGTGGCCGGGACCTTCGATCATGACCTGACAGCCGTGTTTCCACGCAACTTGTGTCAGCTCGCCGAGCGTCTTCAGTTCGCCGAATTGCGCGGCGTCATTGGCATCGGCCAGACAGCCGGGGCGTAGGCCGTCGCCGAGCGAGAAGGTGATGTCGTATTCCTGCATGATTTTGCAAATGTCTTCGAAATGCGTGTAGAGAAAGCTTTCCTCGCCTTTGTTCTGCATCCACTGCGCCATGATCGAACCGCCGCGGCTGACGATCCCGATGAGCCGTTTGGCGGCGAGCGGGACATGCTGACGCAGTACACCAGCATGGATGGTGAAGTAGTCAACGCCCTGTTCGGCCTGTTCGATCAGCGTTTCGCGGTAAACTTCCCACGAAAGTTTATTGATGTCGCCGTCGATTTTTTGGAGCGCCTGATAGAGAGGAACGGTGCCGATCGGGGTTGGGCAGTGGCGCAGAATCGCTTCGCGAGTTTCGTGAATATCTTTGCCGGTGGAAAGATCCATCACGGTGTCGGCACCCCAGAGAATTGACCAGTGCATTTTTTCGAGTTCCTCGGCAATGGAGGAACCGAGTGCGGAGTTACCGATGTTGGCGTTGATTTTGGTGCGGAATTTACGACCGATAATCATCGGCTCGGCTTCGGGATGGCAGCGGTTGAGCGGAATAATGGCGCGCCCGGCGGCAATTTCGTCGCGGACAAACTCCGGCGTGACCGATTCGCGGATGGCGGCGAATTCCATTTCGGGTGTCACGGTTCCAGCGCGAGCGTATTCAAGTTGGGTGGTGTGCTTGCGTCCAGCGATCCACGGCGCGCGCAGGGCGGGCAGTGGGCCTTCGGTATTTGGTCCGGCGGTGTCGTAAACACGGATCGGTGCGTTATAGGATTTTTGCGTACCATCTTCGTTTAGTGTATGCGCCAGTTCAATTTCGCGGAACGGGACGCGTACGCCGGGGTGTGTGCCGTTAACATAAACTTTCCGCGAGTGTGGGAAAAACGGGCCGTAATCTGAATTCTGTTTCATCGCTCTTTTCTTTCCTAAAGTCGGGAAGAGAGCGGCACGTGAACCGTTCGCTTCCCTTCGCGGCATTATCCGCGCAGGTTCAAAGGGTGGTTTCTCAGCCCCCAGATTAAATTTTAAATCCGAAACACGAAATCCAAACTAAATTCAAAATTCTTAAATTCGAATTTAGAAATTCGGGTTGCGTGGTTCCCGCCTTTGGCGGAGTTGGGCACCCCCAGCAAAGGTTGCACTATACCGCTTCAGAGGAGCGAGCAAAGCCTTTTCAGAACGATTTTTTCCACTGGATGACGGCTTCGCGCCCCTCGCCGCCGGGCGTGGCTCCATAGCCCACTTCAAGGCCAGTGCCGGGCAGGGCGATAGTCCCACCGGAAATATGGTATTCGCCGGTGTCGGTATCCTGGATGACACGTAGCCGCGCCACCGGCAGGTTGTGGGTCGGAAAAAAATGCGGAGTAATCCAGTCGCTGCGGAGGTCGACGTAGCGCGAATCGATGTCCTTGACGCTAGAGTAATTGCCTTCTTGCTGGGGCAGCACTGTATTCAGCGTCTGTTCAAAGATACGGGTTGGCTCCATAAAACCGGACGGAAGTTTGCTGTCATTTCCTTGCATATAGAAGGGGATAGGTAACGGCTCAATCGTTTCTAGCTCTTGAGGCGGGGCGGGGACGGGGATGGGTCTGAATGATCGGCATGAACGTAGCATAAAAACGATTCCAGTCAGGCCTAGCAGCAAAAGAAGTACTGTCGTTTGTTTCCGCATGGATTGATTATAACAGATTATACCAATCACGCATACCGTTTGGTAAATGGTATTCAGGTGTTTTGTAAGGATTTTTATAAAAACTGGTTACACTCGGGGATTGTAAAAAACGTGCGCTCTGTGGAAACTAGAAGCATTAATTTTATAGGAGGATTCAACGTGAGCAAAATTGCGATTAAAAAAGATATTTTCTGGGTCGGGGCGCTTGATCCGGATCGTAAAGTATTTGATGGGTTGTTACCGCTTCCGCAGGGAACCACTTATAATTCGTATCTGGTGGTCGGGTCGGAAAAGACGGCTTTAGTTGATACGGTTGAGCCGGAATTTCTGGATGTTTTGCTGGCGAATCTCGAAGACGTTAAAAAAATTGACTATATTGTGTCGCATCATGCCGAGCAGGATCATTCCGGTTCTATTCCCGCGATGCTGAAGAAATATCCTGAAGCAAAACTGCTCTGCCTGCAGAAAAATAAAGAGATGTTGCAGGATCTAATGACGATTCCGGAGGATCGAATTCAGGTGGTTGAAGACGGTGGCGAAGTTTCGCTTGGCAATAAAACGATCCGGTTTATGCACTGTCCGTGGGTTCATTGGCCGGAAACCGCGATTACGTATATCCCTGAAGACAAAGTGCTTTTCCCGTGCGATTTTCTTGGCTCACACCATTCCTTTACGACGAACATCTTTGCGGGCGATAATCCCGCTGTCTATAAAGGGGCCAAAGAGTATTACGTCCAGATCATGATGCTTTATTCCAAAATGACGGCGAAATACCTCGACCGTATCAAGGCGCTCGACATTGAAACTATCTGCCCAAGTCACGGTTCGGTTTATGACAAACCGCAGATAATTCTCGACCTTTACGAAAAATGGATGCGCGGCGAACCGGAGAATCTTGCGCTGATTGCTTATGTTTCAACGCACGGTAGCACGAAGATTATGGCAGAACACCTCAAGGCGGCGCTTGAAAAATGCGGCGTGAAGGTGGAACTCAAGGATTTGGTCACCACGCCGCTTAATGAACTGGCTGGGTTGCTGACTGATGCCGCGACCATCGTGCTCGGCTCTTCTGTCATTATGTCGGCGTTGCACCCCGTCGCGGTCAATACCGCGTTTCTGCTCGACCGACTGAAACCCAAAGTAAAATTTGTTGCGGTGATCGGTTCTTATGGTTGGAGTCCTGGGCCTCTTCAGAAAGCGGCGGAATTGTTGCCTTCGCTCAAAGTCGAAGTCGTCGGAGCGGTTATCACCAAAGGCCATCCGAAAGGCGATGTCTTTACCGAACTCGACGCATTGGCTAGAACCATCGCCACCAAACACCGCGCCGCCGGACTGTTTTAAGGTGGAAGATGTCTCTAGCGTTGGCTCTGTGAGCTAATCTAAAAATGCAATACGGGATTTTGACCGCAAAGAACGAACAAGACGCAAAGGTAGAGACATCTCTGAATGGATTATGATTGGCTAATTATAGACGGCTACAACTTGATGCATCAGGATGGGGCGTTGAGCGGGAGGCGTGGCGATTTGCAGACTGCTCGTCAGCGGCTGGTGCGGCGGATTGAGCGTCTTGCATTGGAAATGGCTCCACGTATCACGGTGGTATTCGACGGTCGCGAAGGAGGGCGCGATGCCGTATTCAACACGCCGCAACTGGAAGTGATTTTTTCACCGTCTAACCGCACGGCAGACGGGTTGATTGAACAGATGGTGCACGATGCGACGTGTCGGGAGCGAATTCTGGTTATCACTTCAGATTGGATCGAACAGCGGTTGGTTTCGGTGTTTGGGGCTTCGGTAATTTCCTGCCGCGAGTTTCTATTGCGTTGTGAATCGCCTCCGGCTGCGCCGAAAAAATTAAAATCTGCGCCAAACTCTAAGCTGGGCGATTTTTTTCCATAATTTTTTATGAGGGAATAGTAATTGTTGTCAGAATAATTGTGGTCAGAATAATGGGAAACTTCCCTGTGTCGCTGAAGAACCCGCTGAATATAAAACGCAGTCCGAATGACGAAAAAGCGTTCTGACACCTTTGTCGGTGTGTGGAGTTTTCAGCCATAGGCTGATCCGCCGTAGGAGGAGACCGCAGATTTCGCAGATCAACGCGGATGGGAGCTTTGCCACGAGAGAACGGAGAATACAAAGGAAATCTCCGACCTTTGATCTCTGACCTCTGACCACAGATACCTATTCCGCTGGTTTTTCGAAGAGGGAGAGGTTGCCGTTGAGTTTGTCTTCGAATTCGACGAGGCGGCGCTCTTTGAGTGGGTTGGGCTTGCCAGCAATCAGCGCGTTGATGGCGGCGATTTCTTCGCGGGAAAATTTTGCGCCAAGCAGGACGTGGCGTTCGAATGATTCATAAGCCAATGGGCAGACGGCTTTGACGATTTGGGCGATGGCGCGGGCGTATTCCTGAATTTCCCATTGGGAGTGGCTGTCCATCCGTAGCTTCAGAAAGTGGAGCATGTTTTTGAGGTCCATCTGCCAGTACCACTCGGTGTACATGGAGAGCGGCAGGTTGATACGCGCCAGTTCGCGGGCGATTCCGTCGTCGAGAATTTCTTTATAGTTGGCGAAGCTAGACGACTGATCTTTTTTGAGCAGTTCGAGCACTTTGTCCTGCAATTCGAGCGGTACGCTTTCTTTTTCGCGGCCCTGTTTGTTGTCGGTGCTTTGGAGGCTGATTTGGTCGCGCGGCGGCAGATAGAATTCGTCTTTCATGACGCTATAGCGGCCGGAGATTTCGTTCAGGCGTGCGGTGCGGTGGCGGATCCATTGGCGGGCGACAAAGATCGGCATTTTGCAGTGGAGTTCGAAGATGACGTGTTCGAAAGGCGAGGTGTGTTCGTGGCGCAGGAGGTAGTCGATTAGTCCGGCATCCTGTCGGATGGTTTTGGTGCCTTCGCCGTAGGAAACGCGGGCCGTTTGGACGATACGGGCATCGCCACCCATGTAGTCGACGAGTCGGACGAATCCTTTGTCGAGAACCTTGATTTCCTGATCGAGCAGTTTTTCAGCTTCTGGAACGATAGTATGCGCCATGAGAATCTCCTGAAATATTGGAAGGCAGGAATAATGGGTGATGGGCGGTGCGGTTTCAAATCATTTGGAAAAAAGGTTGACAGCTTTAATGTCAAAACGCATCATATGCGCATCATAAAAACAATTAAGTGTTCACATTGGTGATGCGTTATGGAAACTTTTGAGGGTACAGGAATAAAGAATCTGAAGTTGCGCGGTGGGATTTACTACTGGCGGCAGAAGATGGACGGTGTTCAGTACTCAGAGTCGCTTCAGACTGAAGATCGTGGCGAGGCACTCAAGAGAATGAACGAAAAAGTAAATGCCGTGAAAAGCGGGGAAAATTTAAAGGAGAAAAAAATGACAAAAAAACAGGATACAAGTACAGGATGGGTTGATTATTGGCCGCAGTTAAAGGTGCTCGACTGCACCGTACGTGATGGCGGATTGATGAATAACCATCAGTTTAGCGATGAATTTGTGCACGGTGTCCACAAGGCACTAGTCGCCTCTGGTGTGGATTATATGGAAATCGGTTATAAGGCGGATCAAAAACTTTTCAGCCCTACGGAGTACGGCTCGTGGAAGTCCTGTACCGAGGATAATCTGAACCGGTTTTTCGGCGAGAAGGATACCGGTATAAAAATCAGTGTGATGGTTGATATCGGGCGGACCGATGAAGAGGATATTAAGCCCTGCGATCAAAGCGTGATCGATCTGATTCGTGTGGCCTGCTACATCCATCAGATTCCGGCTGCGCTCGACATGGTCAAGGATGCCAAAGACAAAGGTTACGAAACTTCGGTCAATCTGATGGCGATTTCTACTGTGCCGGAGTTTGAACTGAACAAAGGCCTTGAGCTGATTGGTAGAAGTGAAACGGACATGGTGTATCTCGTCGACAGTTTCGGGTCACTTTACTTTGAGCAGATAGATGATTTGCTCCGTCGCTATATCGCTGCAATGGGTAAAGACAAGCAGGTAGGCATTCATGCCCATAACAACCAGCAGATGGCTTATGCCAATACCATTTTTGCCGCCATTCATGGTGCGACGATGCTTGACTCGACCATCGACGGTCTCGGCCGCGGTGCAGGTAACTGTCCGACCGAATTGTTGCTTGGCTTTTTGCGGAATCCCAAGTTTAAGCAACGTCCGATTATTGAGGCTGTTGAAAAACTGACCCTGCCATTGCGCGAGACGATTGACTGGGGGTACAGTATTCCTTATATGATCAGCGGGCAGATGAACGAACACCCGCGTACGGCCATGGCGCTGCGTGAAAGCGAGAAGAAGAACAATTTCGTCCGATTTTATGACGAAATAACGGGACAATAATACGATAATAATTAGATTGATTCCGTATAGGCCATCTGGGGTATCCTTTCCTTTTGTTAGCGTAATACGAATGGAAACTGCGGCTTCGCTCTTGCCAAGGCGCAGGGGCTTCCGTACTCTCTGGCGGATATGAATTTAAAACAAAACTACGCTTTTATTGCGGGCTTTTTGGCGGTCTTCACGCTTTTCACAGCGACGGGCTGTTCGACGGGGTTGCCGTATCAAGAAACCCGTAGCGGAAAGTATCTTTATCTTAATCCGTTTAGCTACAAGCCCGCAACGCCGGAAGAGCATTGGAAGTATGCCGACTCGCTGAGGAAAGAGGGTCACACTCGGGGTGCGCGAAAGCAGTTTGAGATTTTCACCAAACGCTGGCCTGATGATGTGAAAGCGGCTGCGGCCAAGCAGTCGACGGCGGAAATTTATTTTGATCAGAGCAAAAACAAAAAGGCCTTTACGGCCTATGAAGAGCTAATTCAGCAATACTACACCAACATCAAAGATTACGATTCCATTCTTGATCGGCAGTATATCCTCGCCGAGAAAGAGATGAATCGTAAACGGATGCGCTGGCTGTTTGGCGGGTACCGTGCTCCCGAGCGGGCCGTGCCGCTCTTTGAGTCTATCATTAAAAATGCTCCGCAATGGGAGCGCGCACCTGAGATGCAGTACATGATCGGCCAGGCCTATCAGAAAAATGACGACCAGGAGTTGGCCGTCGTTGCCTATGCGACAACGGAATACCGTTATCCGAACAGTCCGTATGCCGAGAAAGCCGCCGTTTCAAAAATCGACAGTTACAAAAAATTGGTTGATTCCGTACCGTACAGCGAAGATATCCGTGAACAGGCACAACTCTCTGCTAGCCTTTTTCCTGAGCTTTATACCAACTCACAGCATATTGCTGAAGTGAAGACGTTCGGTGAGGAGTTGCATGGACTGTCGGCACAGCATAACTATGAAATCGGTAGCTTTTACGAACGCGTCCCTCGCCCGCCGAAAAATGATTCTGCCGCGATCTATTACAGCAAAGTGATGCGGAATTATAGTGATACACAATATGCTGGGCAATCCGCTGAACGTATGCGGGTGATGTTCCCGAAAGGTGAGGTTCTGCTGGCTGATGGAACGAAAGCGCCAATTCTTCCAGCAGCAGATGCGATTAATAAGTCCGGCCGCGGAGACCCCGCAGCAAGTGGAGTGGATATCAAGGCAACAGCTGGCGGTGGCGGGGCGGTCGCACAGGCCGAAGCAAAACCTCTGCCGGAACGCACAACCGATGATCCTGGAGCGGTTGAAGTCACAGCGGATCGAATGGAATATGTCGGCAAGTTGCTGGTTGGCGACGGTAACGTCGTTGTTCAGCAGATGAATGCCAGTTTGCAGGCGGATCACGTGACGGTGAATTCAGAAACCGGAGAGATCATCGCCAGTGGCAATATCCGGATGCTCCGTGAAGGAAATCATTGGGAGGGTCAGGAACTGGTCTATAACTACAAGACCCGTGAAGGAACCTTTGGCGAATCCTCCATGTACTTTGAACCGGCTTACATCACGGCCGAGAAAACTCAGCGAATTTCAACCAATGAATTTCTCATGAGCAATGTCATGATGACAACCTGTGAGGGCGAAAACCCGACCGTTTATGCCAAAGCCAAGGAAGTGCGGATTATTACTGGTGAAAAACCAAATGGACCTTGGATTAAGGCGAAACATGTCACCTTCTACGTAGGGCCGGTTCCTATTTTCTATACGCCGTACTGGAAACGCAATCTGGGCGACAGTGCCTTTACAACCGCCGTTGGGTACGGCAGCCTCTACGGCGCTTTTTTCAAAGGACGCGCTGTTGCGCATCTGACGGACTGGCTTACCTCTTCTACACATTACGACATCTACGCTAAGCGGGGGCTTGGTTTGGGGCAGGACTTTGCCTGGAAGACACCTGTCGGCCACGGTGCCATTGAGACCTATTATATTAACGACCATGATCCGTATAATAAGAATGACACGTTGGCCGAGCAGGCGCTGACCGACTCGCAACGTTACCGGATCAAACTGACTGATCATGAAAAGATTGATGAGGAAACCTATTTTGCTACCAAGCTCAACTGGCTGAGCGACCCAGCAATTATAAGAACCTTCTTTACTGAAACCGATGCCAATCCGGAAAACTACGCCGTTATTCAGCGGGCGACTGAAGACTATGCCGCCAGTGTGCGTGTTGATCATCGCCTGAATGATTTTTATACCACCGTAAATCGTATGCCGGAAACGACCTATGATTGGTATCGCTCGCGGCTTAGCGACTCGCCCTTTTATTTCGAAAGCGAGAACAACCTTGGATTCTTCGAAAAGCAGTATAGTGTAAGTGAAACTAATCTGCCGTCGGTGTTTAATAGTGGAACCAATCTGCCGTCGGTGTTTAATAATGATTATAGTAGCGGCCGGTTCGATAGCTATAACCGTCTTTTCTTGCCGTTGAAATTTCAGGAGTTTTTCAATGTCATTCCGCGGGCTGGATACCGTGGAACTTGGTACAGCGAAACCAAAGGATCCTCGGATGCGAACTACCGCAATATTGTGGAATTCGGTACATTGTCCGCCTTTAAGACCTATAAGACACTGACAGAAAAGAGTGGTTTTTACGGCACCGGCCTGCGCCACGTGCTGGAACCCTATGCGGACTACAGCTATCGCCCCAAGCCAAATCTTCAGCCGAATGAGATTTATCAGTTTGATTCTATTGACACGCTCGACAAGCAGAATGAAGTTCGTTTCGGCGCACGCAATCTTTTACAGACCAAGCGTAGCCTCAAGCGAATCGCCAACTTTGTGGACAGCGACATTTACACCACGGGACGTTTTGACCCAGCTACCGGGCAAAGAAACTTCACCAATCTCGTAGTGGACACCGAGTTGAGTCTGACGGATTATTTCTCCATTCGTTCAGATCTTCAATATGACTGGTACACCCATAGTATAAATCCGGCAAACGCCCGTCTCCAGTTGGTTACCGACGATCAGAGTGAGTACAGTTTCGAATATCGTTATCTGGATGGTGTTCGCTCCCTTTATACGCCGCGCGTCAGATTGTTCCCGAACGACAAATGGTCCTATGAACTTTCTGCCAGTTACGACCAGACCTTCAACGAGTGGTATGAACGTAAAATTCTCGTCAACCACAAGTTTAGTTGTGTCGGTTTGGGGGTTGGTTTGAGAGTTGACGCGTATGATGATATGATGCTCTGGGTTCAGTTCTGGCTGACTGCATTTCCGAGGGCTGGATCGACGTTCTAAACGGTGGTACTAAGCGTGTTGAACTATTTAATGAAAGGCGAATGAGTACTATTCATATACGGGCTGCGACACTGGAAGATCTTCTGGCGATTGAAGTTGTAGAAAAGACCTGTTTTCCGTCCGACCGGCATAGTAGTCGGCGGGCTCTGCGTTACAGTTTGAAGAGCCCCACGCAGAGTGTCTGGATGGCTGTTACCGATCGGAAGGAAACGGTTGGCGTTATGGTGCTTTATCATCATTCGCGTTCCCTGCGCATTTTTTCGGTCGCAGTGCTGGAGTCTTTTCGTGGCGGTGGCGCTGGTCGGCAACTGGTCGACTATGCGTTGGCACTTGCTCGGCAGACCGGATGTGACGCGGTGACACTCGAGGCTGAACATGGCAACAGTAAGCTAGTTAACTGGTATGAGAAATTTGGGTTTAAAATAAAACAAACATTGCAAGAGTATTACTCTCCGGGTTGCCATGCGGTACGCATGCGGTTGATCCTGAAGCCTGCGCTTAAAGGAGGGCGCGTGCGTGGCCGTTCGTAATCTTATTATTCTTAACAATCCAGCGCATTGGACCTTTGACATCGAGGAAGTTGAAGTCGTTTCCGCCAAAGCCTATCTGACCGAAAGTCGTTACGCGGAAATGAAGAACGCCCGAGTTTTCAACCTCTGCCGGTCTTATCGCTATCAGTCCGTCGGTTACTACGTTTCTCTACTGGCGGCCGCCCGTGATCATCGTGCTATTCCCAGTGTCACCACCATGCAGGATTTCCGCTCGCAAACCATCATCCGCACCATCGCTGAGGATATTGACGAGCTGATTCAGAAAACCTTTGCCAAAGTGACCGAAAAGGAATTTACGCTTTATATTTACTTCGGACAGACCGTGTCGCCGGAACACCGCTATGTTGGCCGGGCACTCTACAACCTCTTTCAGGCCCCGTTGCTCAAGGTCAGTTTTGAGTTCACTAAAAAGTGGCTGATTCAACAGATTACCCCGCTGTCACTGGGCTTGATTCCTGAAGTCGATCAGGCGCATATGGATGAATTCGCTCGTAGCTATTTTTCGCGTAAAAGATTCCAGAAGAGTCAGATTCAACAGTACGCCTATGATTTGGCTATCTTGGTTAATTCCGAAGAAAAGAATGCGCCGTCCTGCAAAAAAGCACTCAAAAAATTTGAAGAAGCCGCCGATGAACTCAATGTCTATACTGAATTGATTACGAAAGAAGATTATAGCCGACTTCCAGAGTTCGATGCGCTGTTTATCCGCGAAACCACTTCAGTTAATCACCACACGTACCGTTTTTCGCGCAAGGCTCATGCTGAAGGTCTCGTGGTTATTGACGATCCGTTTTCCATTTTGCGCTGTGCGAACAAGGTTTATCTTGCCGAGCGACTGGCGCAGGCTAAAGTGCCAGCTCCGCGTACGATCATTCTTCAGAAAGAAGCGCTCAAGGTAAGTCCCACCAGTCAGGGCATTACCTTTCCTTGCGTGCTCAAACAGCCCGATAGCGCTTTCTCGCAAGGGGTCGTCAAAGCAGAAAATGAAGCCGAGTTTCGCGAGAAGTTGGATAAACTGTTTGAAAAATCCGACTTGATCATTGCGCAAGAATTTATGGCGTCCGACTTCGACTGGCGCGTCGGTATCCTCGACCGCAAGCCACTTTACGTTTGTAAATACTACATGGCTCGAGGCCACTGGCAGATTTGTAACTGGGCCGGCGAAGCCAGTAGCCGTTTTGGACGGGCTGAAACCATGCGGGTGGAAGACGCGCCGCCAGCCGTTGTGCAGACCGCGCTCAAGGCCGCCAACCTGATCGGTGATGGACTCTACGGGGTCGATCTAAAAGAAGTCGGGGGAAAAATCTACGTCATTGAAGTCAACGACAACCCCAGTATCGATGCCGGTGTTGAGGATCTCGTTCTTAAAGATGAGCTCTATCTGACTGTCATTCGCTCCATCATCAATCGCATTGACGACCCGCGAAAATAACCGGAATATTGTTGAGTTTAGATTAAGGATATGCATAATCCTTAACAGAGCAGATGGATAGTCTCTCGTGTGGGGGATGCAGATCTGCGGTGTGTTAGATGAGGAGAATCCGTTATGAAGCGTTTGTCCCTGTTGACCGTTATTCTGATGGCTGGCATTGCAGTTCAGGCAGCACCAGTACCTACTGAAAAGACCCTTGAACAGTTTGTCGCAGCCCAGAAAGCCGCCGCTGAGAAGAAGGGTGCCGCATTTGATGAAGCCGCTGCAAAGAAGGGCTTCGAAAAGAAGGATGTAAATAAAGACGGGAAACTGAGCGTCGAAGAACAGGCCCCAGCACCGAAAAAAGTCCAATAAACAACAAATAGTTGGATAGTAAAAAACCTCGCGCAAACACGCGGGGTTTTTTTTGTCAAAGAACCGACTTTCAAACCTCGGTAAAATACGGTTCTGTTTTCTAACTCTTGGGAAATCAGGTTAATCGGAGAAAATAATGTCTGTTAAAAAATGTCCTTTAAATCACGACCAGCTCGAAGCACTGACTAAAAAGTTTCCCACGCCATTCCATCTTTATGATGAGTCGGCCATATGTGATAATGCTCGTGCGCTGAAAGCAGCCTTTGCCTGGAATCCCGGTTTTAAAGAATATTTTGCCGTCAAAGCGGCACCCAATCCGTACCTGATGAAAATCCTGAAAACCGAGGGATTCGGCGCGGACTGTTCGTCTCTTCCGGAGCTGTTGCTGGCGGAGAGCGTCGGCCTTTCCGGCGAAGAGATTATTTTTACTTCGAATGATACACCAGCCGAAGAATACGTGAAGGCGGCGAAGCTTGGTGCAATCATCAATCTGGACGATATTACCCATATTGATTTTCTCGAACAATGCGCAGGACTGCCCGAGCTGGTTTGTTTTCGCTACAATCCTGGACCGCTCAAGGGCGGCAACGCGATTATTGGTCATCCCGAAGAGGCTAAGTACGGGTTTACCCGCCCGCAACTTTTTGAAGGGTATCGCATCTTGCGTGATAAAGGCGTTAAACGTTTCGGCCTGCACACGATGGTAGCTTCAAATGAACTTGAAGCGACGTATTTCATCGAAACGGCCCATTTGTTATTTGATCTGGTCGGCGAACTCTCGGCTGAGTTGGGGATCAAATTCGAGTTCGTCAATATCGGCGGCGGCATCGGTATTCCTTATAAACTGGAACAGCAACCGGTTGATCTGGCGGTCGTTGGTGAAGGTATTCGTAAACTTTACGTGGAGAAGATTGAAAAGGCCGGACTCGGCCCGCTTGATGTCCGTATGGAATGCGGACGAATGGTGACCGGCCCGTTCGGCTGGTTGGTCAGTCGCGTACTCCATAAGAAAAATACCTATAAACAATATGTCGGGCTCGATGCCTGCATGGCCAATTTGATGCGCCCAGCGATGTACGGAGCTTATCATCACATCACGGTGCCGGGTAAAGAAAACCTGCCGCATAATCTTATTTGTGATGTGACCGGGTCACTGTGTGAAAACAACGATAAATTCGCCATTAACCGCGCACTACCTGCTGTCGAAATCGGCGATCTGGTGGTCATTCATGATGCCGGTGCGCACGGTCATGCCATGGGCTTCAATTACAATGGTAAGCTTCGTTCTGCCGAATTGCTCCTGCGGGAAAATGGCGTGGTGGTTCAGATCCGTCGCGCAGAAACAACGCAGGATTATTTTGCTACGCTTGATTTTGCAGGTTTGAATAAATTTAAAGGATAGGGCATAGTTCACGGCTGAAGGAGAACATCATGTTGCAAGGAGCCCATACAGCGATCATAACCCCGTTCAATAAAGACGGTTCGGTAGATTATACTCGGTATCGCGAGTTAATCGAATTTCAACTACAGAACGGCATTGACGGCATTGTGCCGGTTGGTACCACCGGTGAGTCGCCGACGCTTAATAACGACGAACATATTAAGGTGGTCGAGGAAACCGTTAAGGCGGTTTGCGGTCGTGCACTGGTGATCGCCGGAACAGGGGCCAATTCCACCGCCGAGGCGGTCGAGTTGACGATATTGGCCAAAGATCTGGGTGTGGATGCCACGTTGCAGGTGACCCCATACTATAATAAACCCAATCAGGAAGGGCTTTACCGTCATTTCTCCATGGTGGCTGATATCGGCCTGCCGGTGGTTCTTTACAATGTTCCAGGACGAACCAGTCGGGAAATCGCTATTGAAACCGTGGCACGGCTGGCGTTGCACCCTAACGTGGTGGCCGTCAAAGAGGCGGGCGGTAAGGTGGAACGTGTAAAACAGATACTGGATGTCTGCGACCTCGAGGTGCTGTCCGGAGACGATGTTTTAGCGTTACCTATGCTGCGTGATGGTGCAATCGGCGTGATCAGTGTGGCCTCGAACGTAGTGCCTGGCGTGGTCGCCTCGCTCATTCATGCCGCGCTCGAAGGCCAATGGGATACCGCTCAACGGCTACACGACCAGAGCGTGAAGCTGTTCGATGCCATGTTCATTGACACAAACCCAATTCCGGTCAAGGCCGCACTGGCCATGATGGGAAAAATTGAAGAGGTTTACCGTTTACCGCTCTGCGAAATGAGTGCAATAGATAAGGAAACCTTACGGAAGGTGCTGACAGCTTCCCGCTTACTGTGAGTGGGACGTAATTTACCTATCGTAGAGCTTGCCTCAATGAGGCTGACTCATTAGGATAAATGAAGTAGAAGCGATCTTTAACAGAAAGGATAATCGCATGGCCACAGTTAGTAAACTACTAGAGGGAAAAGGGAAGGAATTGATTTCCGTTTCGCCTGATTCGGGAATTCGCGATGCTATCGTTAAAATGGCTGAAAAATCGGCCGGAACCGCGCTGGTAATGGACGGTAACAAATTGGTTGGAATTTTGTCTGAGCGTGATTTTATCCGTAAAATCTATTTGCAGGATAAATGTGGCAAGAGCACCAAGGTGCGCGAAATTATGTCCACTGGGCTCACAACCGTTTCCCCCGACACCAAGCTTGAATGCTGTATGAGCCTGATGACTGAAAAACGTATCCGTCATCTACCGGTGCTGGAAGGTGACCGAGTGGTTGGTATCGTATCCATTGGCGACATCGTTAAATTCATGGTTCATGAAAAAGATTTCATGATCAAAAATCTTCAGAGTTATATTTCCGGTCCGGGGATGTAGTTTTGAAGTCAAATGACTATGGCTGATTAGTCGAACTTTAATTCTTTGCGGTATTGCAAGGGCGGCTTTCCGATAGCTTTACGAAACTGTCGGGAAAAATAGTTGCTGTCATTAAAACCGGTTTCCAATGCAATTTGTGTAATGGTTAAGTTGGTGTTGCGCAGAAGTGCCATTGCGCGTTGAATGCGCAGGCGGATAAGATAGTCAATCGGCGACTGACCGGTCGCCCGGTGGAAGACGCGCATGAGGTTGCTGCGCGACATGTGCGCAATCGTCAGCAGATCATAGAGTTTCCAATCTCTGGAAAAATCGTTCTCCAGTGCGCCGATTACGTTGCCGACGCGCAGCAGGGCATGGGCTTCGGTGGTTCCCGTGCTGGTATAGGCGCGGGAAAGATAGACCATCAGTTCGAGTAGTTTTGCCCGCAGGGCGACCTCGTAGCCGGGGGCTTTCTCCGCGCTCTCCTCTTCCAGCTCTCCGGCGAGCTGTTCAGTGTGCGCGAGCGGCACGCGCTTGAGGTGTAGGCGGCTCTCGAACCGGTGTTGTCTACGGTAGGTCGGCTCGAGCATGAACATCGCGCAGTAGCCTGGCATGCGGCGCAACTCGTTTTCCGGAAGTACGATCTTCTCCGGATCATACATGATGTTGATCAGATCAAGGTTTTCCCGATTGTAGAAATAGTGGCGCTGCCGCCCCTGCAGTAAAAAGACATCGCCGGACGTCACAGGAAACTCATTTCCCGCGAGCATGTGCATCGCGCTGCCGTGCGTCACAATTACCAGCTCGCAAAAATCGTGACGATGCTCCACTTCGGTCAAATCGTGCGGGTGGGAGGGGGCGTGTTCCGCATCCGTGCAAACCCTTCGCACAGCCAGTGGAAAGCCTGACAGGCCGAAATAGTGTATTCCATCTGCAATCGTGGACTTCATAACGTGGGATTATAGTGCTTGTATTTGGGAAAATACTCAAGGTGCGAAGAATGGAATGATGGGAGGATTAAAAACATTGGAATAGTGGAGTAATGGAATGACGGAGTGATGGAGCAAGAGAATTTATGGCGTATCTTCTTGGCATTGATGTAGGTAGTTCTTCGGTGAAAGCTTCGTTACTGAACGTGGTGACGGGGCGTTGTGCTGGTAGCGCGTTTTATCCGAAAACGGAGCAGAAAATCGACTCGCCGCAGCCGGGCTTTGCCGAACAGGATCCGCAATGTTGGTACGACTGCGCCAGATCCGCCGTGCGCGATGCGCTGGCCGAAGCGGGAGCTTTGCCAGAAGAGGTCAAGGCCGTCGGTATTGCCTATCAAATGCACGGGCTCGTCTGCGTCGACAAGGATCAAAACGTTTTGCGTCCGGCCATTATCTGGTGCGACAGCCGTGCTGTGCCGTACGGGCAGTCCGCCTTCAAGGCGATTGGCGAGAAGAAATGCCTGTCACATCTGATGAACTCGCCTAGCAACTTTACGGCGTCTAAGCTGGCCTGAGTTAAAGAACACGAGCCGGATATTTTTGCGCAGATTGACAAAACCATGCTACCCGGCGACTGGCTGGCGATGAAGTTGACCGGCACGGCCTGTGCCACCGTTTCTGGGTTGTCGGAAGGCATCCTCTGGGACTTTTTGGAAGAAAAACCTGCCGGATTTTTGCTCGACCAGTTCGGGTTTGATAAAAATATTCTACCGGAAATTGTTCCAACCTTTGGAATTCAAGGCGGTCTTACTGCGACGGCGGCAGCCGATTTTAGACTTAAGGCTGGAACGCCAGTTACATACCGTGGCGGCGACCAGCCGAACAACGCGCTGTCGCTAAACGTGCTTAATCCTGGTGAAATAGCCGCCACCGCCGGAACCTCCGGCGTGGTCTACGGCGTGACCGATCAGAAAAAATTTGATCCGCAGTCGCGTGTCAACACCTTTGCCCACGTCAACCACTCAGCGGAAAATCCGCGCCTCGGCGTCCTGCTTTGTATCAACGGCACCGGCATTCTCAAAGCATGGGTCAAGCGGCTTTTGGGCGATGTTTCGTATAATGAAATGAATGCGCTGGCCGAATCTGCCCCCGTTGGAAGTGACGGCCTGACGATACTTCCTTTCGGTAACGGTGCCGAGCGCGTGCTCGGCAACCGCAATATCGGTGCGCAGATTGCCGGACTGGATTTCAATCGCCATACGCGAGCGCATCTCTGCCGCGCTCTGCAGGAAGGCGTGGTCTTTTCCTTCATGTACGGCATGGAGGTGATGAAAGAAACCGGTATTGAGATCAAAACGATCCGCGCCGGATACGCGAATATGTTCATGAGTGATGTGTTTTGTGAAACGTTGGCGGGCGTAAGCGGAGCAACGATTGAATTGTATGAAACTGATGGTTCGCTGGGCGCGGCACGCGGTGCCGGAATCGGCGTGGGAATTTACCGTTCGGTTGATGAGGCTTTCAAAACCTTGGAAAAACGGAAGGAAGTTCTTCCGACCATTGGAATCCTATTGCATAAGGATCAGAACGATAAATACGCAGAGGCTTACGCGACCTGGAAAAGCCATCTTGAGCGCGCATTGAATTAATTACGCATTACGGATTAGAACTAAAAAAAGATCAACATGAGTATTGTAACCGGAGAAAAAGAATATTTTTCAGGTATCGGAAAAATTAAATTTGAAGGGCGCGAGAGCGATAATCCGCTGGCGTTTAAATGGTACGACGAAAACGCCGTAGTTGGTGGCAAGACGATGAAGGAAACCCTGCGCTTCGCCATTTGTTACTGGCATACCTTCTGCGGAACCGGCGGCGACCCGTTCGGTGGACAGACGCACTTTTTCCCATGGTTTGCCGGCGCTGATGCAAACACCCGCGCGAAAAATAAAATGGATGCCGCGTTCGAGTTCATCACCAAGGTCGGCGCGCCGTACTACTGCTTCCACGACTACGATCTCGTCGAAGAGGGAGTAACCTTCGCTGAATCCACCAAACGGCTGGAATTGATTGTCGCGTATGCCAAAGAGAAGCAGAAAGTCTCCGGCGTGAAATTGCTCTGGGGCACGGCCAATTTGTTCAGCAACGCACGATATATGAATGGCGCAGGCACCAATCCGGACTTTGGAACCGTGGCTTATGCTGGCGCACAGCTCAAAAACGCCATCGACGTAACCATCGCGCTCGACGGCGAAAACTATCTCTTCTGGGGCGGACGTGAAGGCTACATGAGCCTGCTGAACACCGATATGAAGAAGGAGCTGAATAACTTCGGCAAGTTCCTGACCATGGCTCGCGACTACGCCCGTGCTCAAGGGTTTAAAGGAAACTTCTTTATCGAGCCCAAGCCGATGGAGCCGAGCAAGCATCAGTACGATGTCGATGCGGCAACTGTGATCGGGTTCCTGAAAGAACACGGCTTGGAAAAGGACTTTAAACTGAACATCGAAGTCAATCATGCCACACTCTAGCAGCACACCTTCCAGCACGAACTGCAGGTAGCCGCCGATCACGGTATGCTTGGCAGCATCGACGCCAATCGCGGCGACGTCCAGAACGGCTGGGACACCGACGAATTCCCGGTCAACTTACGCGAAACCGTTGAGGCGATGCTCGTCATTCTCGAAGCGGGCGGACTGCAAGGGGGCGGAACGAACTTTGACGCCAAAATCCGTCGTAACTCCACCGATCTTGAAGATATCTTTATCGCTCATATCAGCAGCATGGACACCTTTGCCCGCGCGCTGGTTACCGCCGACAAGATCCTAAAGAACTCTTCGTACAAAAAGATGTGCGCGGCACGCTACGCCACGTTCGATAGCGGGAAGGGTGCCGACTTCGCGGCCGGCAAACTGACGCTCGAACAGTTGGCGTCTATCGGCGCGGCCGGCGGTGAACCGAAACAGATCAGCGGCAAACAAGAACTCTACGATCGCTGATTAATCAGTACATTTGAGGAGATTGACCACAGAGAGAGCAGCGACTGCTTTATTTGTTTTAATTCCCGACCTTTGACTTTGCCGGTGAATTGCGGTACATTCGGTTGCTAGGTTAGAAAAGAGGAACGTATGTGCTACGTTCTTGCTGACGGGAGATGAGACTCATGACGATTACAATGCTGAAATCTAAGATTCACATGGCGACGCTGACGGGTACCGAGTTGTACTACGAAGGCAGTATATCCATTGACCAGAATCTGCTGGATGCAGCCGGAATTTTGGTTGGCGAGCAGGTGCATGTAGTCAATCTGAACAATGGTAGCCGTCTGGTCACCTATACGATTTCCGGAACACGCGGTTCGGGCATTGTTGAATTGAACGGACCGGCCGCCCGGCTAGGATATCTTGGCGATAAGGTGGTTATCATCACTTATGCTCAAATGGAAGAAGCGGAGGCGCTCACCCGTAAGCCGACCGTCGTTCTGGTGGATGACAAAAATGCGGTTCGGAAACCGGTGCGTAATAAGAAAAAGGCTTGATTCCAATGGGCACTAAACCCTGAATATTTAATCCTATTCTCTCTTTGGTTGTGACTTTGCTGTGCCGGGTCAATTAGTGCTAACCTCAGGACATGAGAGGAATTTCTAAACTTCCATTGGGCTGTCTGACCGTGTTGTTGCTGGTAATCGTTATCTGGATAACGATTCAGATTTTTATACCCTCAGCAGAACGGCATGTACAAGGTCATGGCCACACCCTTAAGGATTACACCGACCGACTGTTTCATGGTCGCTAAAAATAATGATTTCTTCAGATGTCATCATAATTGGCGGAGGGGCGGCAGGCATGTTTGCTGCCGCGATTTGTGCGGAGGCTTCGCCGGATCTGAAAATCCTTGTGCTTGAAAAAGGGGCGAAGCCACTGGCTAAGGTGCGTGTTTCCGGCGGAGGACGTTGTAATCTGACGCATGAATGCTCAGATATACGCACCTTTATTCAAAACTACCCGCGCGGTGGCGCTGAACTGATCGGCCCGTTTCATCACTTCGGTCCTACGGAAACGATGGCGTGGTTTGATGCGCACGGTGTTTTTTCGGTGACGCTCGATGATGGTTGTGTTTTCCCGCGCTCCGACACCTCGGAGGATGTGATCAACGCGCTGCTTTCTGCCGCTGGGCGCGGTAAGGTGGAAATCCGAACCGGTGTAGAAGTTGCCAAAGTCTGGAAAACGGCAAACGGGTTTGAAGTGCAGCTGAACCCACCCCGTCCATCGCTTCGCTCTGGCCACCCCTCCCATGGAGGGGACTATGTAAAATCCCCTCCGCCGGAGGGGTGCCCGCAGGGCGGGGTGGGTTCTTTATCTCGTTCCCCTCCTGCGGAGGGGTGCCCGCAGGGCGGGTGGGTGCTGATATGAACAGTCTAACCTGTAAAAAACTGCTGATAGCAACAGGCGGCGGCGCGTTTATTGAAGGGCT
>JBBQSL010000011.1:0-34791 GCA_038213895.1 Kiritimatiellales bacterium
ATGTTGAGGATCCTTTTACCGGTTCGGCTATTGTCAATGCAGGCGAAGAAATCACAGAAGATATTGTGGAGAAGATAACTGCTTCAGGTATTGACCGGATTCCTATTCGGTCAGTGCTTAGGAACTGATGAGTCAGGCCCAGCAAGAAATCGAGCCGTGCATTGTGCGCCTCGCCCAGCTTTCGCGAGCGGCGGGTATTCACATGATCCTCGCCACTCAACGGCCGTCCGTTAACGTCATCACTGGCACGATTAAGGCCAACATCCCAGGTCGCATCGCGTTTCAGGTGGCGCAGGGTAACGACAGCCGAACTATTCTCGACACCATCGGCGCCGAAAAACTGCTCGGCAAAGGAGATATGCTCTATCTGCCGCCTGGTAAGAGTAAGCCGGTTCGACTGCAAGGCACCTGGACCAGCGACGGCGAAATGCACCGCGTTACCGACTTCATCCGCACGCAGGGCGCACCGGAGTTCATTACTGAAATTAAACAGAAAATAGAAAACAACCGTCCCGATCTGCCGGATATGGACGAAAGCGATGATCTGCTTGAAGCCGCTGTGGAAGTGCTGCGCAGTACCAAGCGGGCCTCGACCTCTTCGCTCCAGCGCCGCCTAAAAATCGGCTATAACCGCGCCGCCCGCCTGATGGATATTCTTGAAGAAAAAGGCATTATAGGCCCGCCGACAGAAACTGGCCCGCGCGATATCCTGATCGACCTCGACGGTGAAATCCCCGAACACGGCGGCGAACCGCTATCCGAAGCAGAAGCCTCACAGGAAGTTGACGATGAAGAAGAAATAAACCCGAAAGATATTGGATAACGACCGGCGAATGACAAGGCCTGTTTTTAAAAGCTTTCCTTCGACATTCACCCGTTCTTTGTTCAATATTCGGAATTCGTAAGGAGAAACGCCATGGCCACACTCGGACAACAGTTGAAAGCCGCACGCCAAGCCAAGGGAATCAGCGAAACAGAAGCCGGTGCCGCGACCAGAACCCTCACCCGGGTAATTGTCGCTATGGAAGCCGACGATTTTTCCGGTATGGCGGCTCCGGCCTACTCCAAAGGATTTATCCGTCTTTACGCTCGGTATCTTGGACTAAACCCTGATCCGCTGATCGCAGAATATATGGCTAAGTACGCCCCCGGCGCGAAGCCGCTCGTTGACGAAGAAAGCCAGTTGGAACAAAACCGCCGCCCGTCGAAGGCTTTTACTATGGGATTAAAATGGCGCCTGCCTAAAAAATTAAACCCTCTAACCTGGATGAACGTCCCAGTCAAAAAAATCACCAGCCACCTGAAGCCGTATGTGCTACAGGATATTCGCGCCGTTGCCATCGGCGCGGCGGCCCTGCTGGTACTGATCATTCTAGCAGTTAGCGTCACCAACTGTGTCCGCCGTCATACCGCAACAAAACCAGCACAACCGCCAGCCGAAACCTCGTCCCGAAAACTTCTCGACCGAAAACTTCCAGACCTCTACTTAATTGAACCCAATAAAATTGAAAGTTCCCGTTAACATTTAGGGTCAGACCCTACATGTTGTGTGCAATAGAAAGAATATAATGAACCCGCCGAATCTGCTTACCGTCAGTCGTTTTGCTTTAGCCGCTGTGTTCATGGCGTGTTTAAGCATCCCCTTTATCGGCGCGCCGATTGCCGCGGTGATTGTTTTCGGGATCGCCGCCCTCACCGATGCACTAGATGGGCATCTGGCTCGCACGGTTTACGGCTGTTCCGATTTCGGCAAACTGATGGATCCGCTAGCTGACAAAGTTCTCACGGCCGCCGCCTTTATCGGGTTTGTTGAATTGCACATTATGCCCGCGTGGATGGTTACGCTGATCCTTTCCCGCGAAATGATGGTGACCGGCCTACGCCTGCTCGCCACCAATAAAAACATCGTCCTTGCGGCAGGCTCTTTAGGGAAACATAAGACCATCTGGCAGATGGTCTTCATCAGCGCCGTCCTGTTACTGCGTGCGACCTACTGGATTTACCCGTGGAGTTTTCTGGATAGCGAACTCTACCGACAACTTGTGCTATGGTCCGCCGGAGCGGTAACTGTTCTTACCGTCTGGAGCGGCATCGTCTACTTCCGCAATAATCTGTCGCTTCTCAAAAATTAGTAACCCCGCCTTCAGGATTTCTTTATATGTCCAATGTACGCGAAGAAAGCTGGCAGATTAAACGTCGTTCCGACCTTTGCGCCGGAACCCATGAGCCGTTTGCCGATAAAGAAGAGCTGATGACCCGCCTGCTTTTCACGGACGGCGAATACGTCCGCGAAGATTATCGCCTCACCTGGTGGAACGAACATAAGCTCGACCACGGCCTCAGTTCGTGGAAAAGTATTTTCCACATCCCGCCGCCTCCGACGGAAATCATGAAAAAAGAAAATGCCGAAACCCTTTTGCGCAATAGGGTCGCCAAAGAAGATACCGACGACACCAACGCGATCTATATCCTCGCGATTATGCTCGAACGTAAAAAAATTCTGGTTGAAAAAGATGTTCAGATTCGTGACGACCAAACCAAAGTGCGCGTTTACGAGCACAAAAAAACCGGTGAAACTTTTTTGATCGTCGATCCGGAACTCAAGTTGGCAGAGATCGAAAAAGTGCAGGATGAGGTCGTCGGACTGCTGGGCGGTAAGCCGCCCAAAACGGAAACGGTCTATCTTTTTGAAACGCTCTTACACACGCTGATCGAAAAACACGAAAAGCTTCTTTTCCCAAAGCGTCCGATCGGCGGCGACGCGGGCATCGCCCAAAAGCTGGCCACCTCATTTTTTGTGCTACTGGCGGGCAAAAAAAATCCGTACTGGGAAGACTCAAACAAGGTCTTCAACCGCTTTGAAGACTCCGAAATCTGGGGATCGGTCGTGGCAGGATATCGCGACCTGATCGAACGCATTCCACAGGAAATCCGTTTCCAAGGGTTGGAAAAACAGGCCTTCACCAAACAGCTCGAAGCACTATCTATCAAAGAGCCAAAAGAATTAAATGAGGCTGAAGTGCTGGCCGCCCTCACCTCGAAGGAACCACGCGCTGGCGAACTGCTTGAAAAAGTGCTCGAAGCCGTCCGAATCAGTATCCCCAACGCCACGGCCTCATAAAGACTCCGCTATGAAACTTATATCAAAGCAGTATGGCCTGCCTGACCGCTGGAAATTCCAGCCGCCAGCCGGAATCCGACTGGTGGATGTCAGAACCATTGAAGAGCTGGATCAGCACGCCGCCGAATGGAATGAACTGTACAGCAAAGCCGGACAGCTGACACCGATGCTTTCATTTCCGTGGATGCGCGCTTTTTTCAGGCATCAGGTTACTGCTCCAGAAAAATGGCTATGCCTCTTCGCTTATGAAAATGGCCAGCTGATCGGAATCATGCCGCTTATGTCGAGCTACGCCTTCTGCGTACTTGGATTTTCTCTGCGTCTTTTCAAGATGCCTTATCACTACGCCCACACGGGCGGAACCGACTGTCTGACCCGACCCGGACGGGAAGCGGTCTTTGGTGTATTCATGGATTATCTAAACCGCATCCCCCGCTCGATCCCCTGCCTGAGCATCAAACACGTTCCGAAATATTACGCCTCCATCCGGTATTTGCATACAGACAAACACCACTTTTGCTTCGTACAGAAAACGGCCGGAACAGAGGCCTTTCTGCCTCTGCCGGGAAATGCAGAGACCTATTCCGCCGGACTGGCTTCAAAATTTCGCCAGAACCTGCGCCGAGCCGCCCACGAACTGGAAAAACTTCCGGACGTTCAGTTCCGCTGCTGTGAAAACTCCCGTTCCGCGAAGGAAAACAACGACCTTTTTCTGGAGGTAGAAACCCGCAACTGGAAGAGTGAAAGGGGAACCACCATCAGGGATTTCCCCGGCAGCGCCGAAACCTTTGAAGACGGTGCGAAAGGACTCACAGCGCAGAATCTGATGACCTTCAGCTTTCTTGAATCCGGCGGCCGCACCATCGCCGCACATTATGCCATGCGCAACGGACGGACTCTGTATATTCTAAAAATGGCGTATGACGAGGAATTCATCAACTGCTCTCCCGGCAACCTGCTCATGCTGGACGTTATCCAAAAAGCCTGCGATTCGGGACAATTCGACGAGATCAACTTTTTCTCCGACCCGCCGATTCTCGCCAAATGGAACGTGCAGCACCGTCCGATTTGGCACCTCGTTGTGTTTCCAAAAATTCCTTTAATCTCTGCCCTTCTGCGGCTCGTTATAGCGTCCGGTAAAGTTCACACCTTTGAACTGAATCGCTGATAGAGATCTCAAACGAAGCGGAAAAATCTATTCCGGAAGAGGCCTGCAATTTTTTTACAGGAGCCATAAGTATCCGTGTACCAGCGAGCGAACCAGCCGCTAGAGCGGTTCACGTTTGAGATGCCGTGCCAAAACGAAGAACCCACCCCGCCGTTTACACCATCGGCGGACAAGCCGGCACCCCTCCAAAGGAGGGAATCTTGGAGCCTTATTTTAGATCCCCTCCACGGGAGGGGTGGCCGCAGGCCGGGGTGGGTTTATCCGTCGTTTCAATCGTGAGATGCTATAGGCTCTTCGAGGGCTTGCGTCGTACGGTTTTTCGTGCTTTATTGGCCACCCTTTTGAACGGAGTTTTCTATGAGTTTGAGCATCGGTATTCTGGGTCTTCCAAACGTTGGCAAGTCGACCATTTTTAACGCGCTGACACGCGCGCAAAATGCGGAGGCCGCCAACTATCCTTTCTGCACCATCGAGCCGAACAAGGCGATCATCCCGGTTCCCGATCCGCGGGTGGATAAACTGGCGACGATGGCCCATCCGAAAAAAGTAGTTTATGCTACCGTCGATTTTGTGGATATCGCCGGTCTGGTTAAAGGTGCCAGCCGCGGCGAAGGACTCGGCAATAAATTTTTAGCTAATATCCGCGAAGCCGACGCCCTGCTCCATGTTGTCCGCTGTTTCGAAGACGAAAACGTGGTGCACGTAGACGGCTCCGTAAATCCATTGCGCGATATTGATGTGATTGAAACCGAACTCGTGCTGGCCGATTTCCAAACTGTGGAAGCCCGCGCTCAGCGGATGGAAAAGCTAGCCCGCAACGATAAAAAACTTGCCGAACAGCTGGCCGCCGTGAAACGGCTCCTGGCTCATCTCGGCGAAGGAAACCCTGCCGTCAGTTTTTCGGAACGCGAGACCGATGACATCAAAGCGTTCCTGAAAGAATCCCCGCTACTGACCGATAAAAAAATTATCTACTGCGCCAATGTGGATGAAACCGGCATGGCGGAAGACAGTGCCTATGTAAAGGCGGTTCGCCAATACGCCGACTCCAAGGGTGCGGACACCGTAAAAATCTGCGCAAAGATGGAAGAGGATTTAATCGGCATGGACGAAGCAGAAGCTGCGGAATTTCTAAAAGAGTACAACGTGACCGAAAGCGGGCTCGACCAGATTGCGCGTACCGGCTACCACACCCTCGGCCTTATCAGTTACCTCACCGCCGGACCGAAGGAAGTCCATGCCTGGACGATACACCGCGGCTGGAAAGCTCCAGCGGCGGCAGGCGTAATCCATACTGACTTCGAGCGCGGCTTCATCCGCGCGCAAGTGATTGCCTACAAAGATTACGTCACCTACGGCGGCGAAACCGGTTGCCGCGAAAAGGGGCTGATGCGCACCGAAGGCAAAGATTATGTGATGCAGGACGGCGATGTCGTTGAATTTCTATTTAACGTCTAAAAAATGCACCGCAACCCACCCCGGCCTGCGGCCACCCCTCCATCGGAGGGGATCATAAATAAAATCTGTAATACGAAATTAACATGATGAGTATTTTCCACCACCCGCTGCGCTAGAGCAGACATCGGAGCAGGACAGAGAACCTCCAGCAATCAGTTCTTATGCGAAATTAACTTAATGAGTATTTTTTGCCGCTTCGCTTCTTTTTGAGAATACAAAAAGCACTTTTGGAATACCGCAGGTCACCACCCGGTGAACCTTTCCCGATGGTCACTACTTCACTCCGTGAAATTATCCGCGCTTCGCTCGGCGCTAGAGCATGTAACGAATGGGGTGCCGTTCGGATTCGCTTGTAGGACGCGCTGCCCGTACTCGGGGGCGTGTGGTGGGGATACAGGCCCTCTGAATACAGAGAGGCCCGTCCTACAAAATCATACGTTAAGGCATTTCAACCGCTACCTACGCTAATGCAAAAGGTGGTAAAGATCTTAAATTTATCGATATTAATCAGGTTGATTCCGTATAAGTCACTCCTTCGGAGAGGTGCCGACTTGCCCGCCAAAGGCGGGCATGGCAGGATGAGTTCTTAACAATATTTAATTCATCACTTGCCCCATCAATGCTCCAAGCCCTATAATCGACAGTACAAAACTGAAAAGGAGAAAATCATGTCTGATAAAGTTAAAAATCTTACCGCCGATACTTTCGAAAGCGCTATTGCCACGGGCACCGTTCTCGTAGATTTCTGGGCTCCGTGGTGCGGACCTTGCAAAATTCAGGGGCCAATTCTCGACAAGGTGGCAGACAAAGTCGGTGACAAAGCGGTGATTGCAAAGGTGAATGTGGATGAAAGTCCGACCCTCGCTGCTAAGTTCGGCGTGCGCTCGATTCCGACGTTAATCCTCTTCAAAAACGGCCAGAAAGTCCGCGACTTCATCGGCGTCCAGCAGGAAGCCGCGCTGGTTGAAGTGCTGACTTCTTAAAAAAATCCAAACCGCGAATGAGTGCCAATCAACTTTGAGCAGGCAGGATGCCCGCGATACGTATCGCAGGCTTCTAGCCTGCTTCTGGAGAGCGGCTATGCCTTTTCTGATTTTGCGCTAGCGGCTCGCTTTCCAATCATTGGAAAAATCAGACTCCGTCGGCGAGGAAGGCTGCGGTGGTTTCAAAACACCGCAACAACCGGTCGGTTTTGACCGGTATGACTTCAAGGAATTTCCCAAGGATATCTCGTTCGAGAATCAGCCGCTTAGTTGATGCATAACTCAAATCGTTCATCCAGCTGAGCTGAAGGATAAAGCGGTCGGCCAGGCTTTTCATACAGCGGTAATCAATTCGTTCGCCGCGCTCAAATTGATCGAGTACGGAATCGGTCGGCGAGCCATTAAAGTCGATCCCCATGATGATTTCGGGGTGTTCATGAGCACGGCCAGTCTTGATAGAGTCCCAGCAGATAAAAAAAATGTCGAGCCGATCGGCATCGCGAATGAGCCTCAGGTGTTTTTCTTCGCGCACGGTCAGGATGCTCGGCAGATTTTTTTTGTTGTGATGTTGCACCGAGTGGAGAATCAGCATGCGCAGTTCTGCGGCGACCCCGTCAAGCAGGGACTCGGTTTCCAAGATTTGTAAACCGAGGCCGCCATGGTCGATGGTTTCAGAATCGTTGAAGCTACGGTACTGCTGAAACTGCGAGAACCGGGCAACATCATGAAACAGACCGATGACTTCAGCAAGCACTACGTCTTCTTCCGTCCAACCTTCACCGATTGCAATGGCACGGGCATCTGCGGCGACGCGCAGGGTGTGCTCCAGTTTAAGCTGATGCATCGGATGAAAAACGCCGTCCAGTCGGTAGCGATCCGTGTACTCGCAAAAGCGCCGCACTAAAAGATCAGTCATCGCCGAAGTCATGGCCTTCAGTAAACTAGTAGCGCTAACGCAATAAGTCCGAGCCCGAACAAGGCTTTCACCGTGCCGGTTATGCGCACCACGCGATCACTTGATCCGACCAGCCAACGGCTTGATCGACGGAACCACCAAGGCGAAAGCAAAAAGGTCAGCCCCAGCAAAATCCAACTATACGCCATAACGGTAACGACCAGACGAGCGTCCGACGGATGCCAGCGGGCTATATCAAGCACCAATCCGGCGACCAACAACAACAATCCACCGAGGGCGCGCGGACTAAGCAAATCATCGAGATATATCGCGCAAAGTACAATCGCAACAGGCGTCAGCCAAACGAGATGAACCTTCCAGGCATCAAACATACCAAGGTGCATCTGGGAAAGTTCATACGCGGCCCAAACCAAATCAATCGCCGCCAGAATACGTCCCGGCCAGACACTACGCGGAAAGGCCGCGACACCGGCACGAACACGCGCCGGCGCCAGTAAAGAAAGTCCGCCACCCGTCAAAGCGAGCAGACCGATCAAAAAAGCTACAACAGAAAGTTCAGACATTTGGGTTCTCCAATAAAACAGGCGGTACTCTGCCTGATTCACCGAACTCCTGAAAACAAAAACCACTCTTGATTTCTACCAGCTCACTGCCGTTGCCGTTTAATATAAATAACAACACGTTGTTATTGACACATAACGATTATTTAATCATGTTACTCCTGACAATCAGAAGAGGTAAACCAAAAAAAAGACGGCGAGTTATGAAACGGTATGCATCAAAATTTCTGGATCAGTGGCTCATAGATCCCAGCCGCAAGCCCCTCATCTTGCGCGGTGCCCGGCAGGTAGGCAAGACGTGGCTTGTGCGCGACCTAGCACAACGACATGGTCGGAAGATAGTAGAACTGAATATGGAACGTCGCCCAGAACTGGCGGACCACTTCCGCTCAAATAATGCCCAGCGTGCGGTTTCCGATCTAGCGGCCGAGCTTGGCACGGTCATCACGCCTGACACCTCCCTGCTGTTTATCGACGAAGTGCAGGCAACCCCGAAGTTATTGGCCTTCCTGCGCTGGTTCTATGAAGACCTGCCCGGAATCCCGGTCGTGACAGCTGGCTCGTTGCTGGATTTCGCCCTGCGCAACCATGAGTTCAGCATACCCGTCGGACGAGTCTCGTACTGTCATTTGGAGCCGGTTTCATTCTACGAATTTCTCGATACGTCTGGCAACGACGGCCTGAAATCGGCGCTCGACGCAGCGGCGGAATCCCTAGAACTTAGCCCCCGCCTGCACCAGCGCGCACTCGAGTTGTTTTCAGAATACTGTCTCGTAGGTGGCCTTCCTGAAGTCATTTCGGATTGGATCACGACACACGACGATGAACGCCGACTGCAACTCCAGCGCGACTTGATCGCGACCTATCGGGACGACTTCAACAAGTACAGGGGCCGGATCCCCGTCGACCTGCTGCGCCACGTCATGGATGCCATTCCCCGGCAATTGGGCGGTCGATTCGTGTACAGCCATGTCGACGTGGAGGCCAGACATCGGGACAGCAAGCAGGCACTGGAGTTGTTGCAATTGGCCCGCGTCTGCCATCGTGTGGAACATACGGCTGCCAACGGATTGCCTCTGGGGGCCGAAACGAACCCCCGAACATTCAAGGCGATCCTAGTGGATGTGGGACTCGCCTCCGTTCAGTTGGGGCTCTCGCGCCTCGATCTGCGGGATCTGAACGATGTGGTATGGGCCAACAAAGGAGGCCTTGCCGAACAGTTCGTGGGCCAACACCTCCGGTGTTTGTCACGAGTATTTGAGGAACCGAGGCTTTTCTATTGGCAACGCACAGAAGGACGCCAGGGCGAAATTGATTACGTCATACAGCATGGGAATCATATCGTGCCGATCGAAGTGAAGGCGGGAAATGCCGGTGCGATGAAGTCGCTCCACGCTTTCATGCACAGCAAGCAACTTCCCTTAGCCCTTCGTCTGGATACAAATCCGCCTTCGATCCAGGAGCTCGCTGTCAAAACCACCACCGCCGAACCTGTTAAATATCGGCTCCTCTCCCTGCCCCTGTACATGACCGAAAGCATTCCCTCCGCCCTCCAGACGCATACCTGATGACCGGATTATCCAAGGGGCAATCACCCCCAGAGACAGACACCGAATCACGCCGTAGAAACGGCACCTTCGCCGCTTGCTTGAAACAACCGAGACGGTCGCTACTTTTTACCGAAACATTCCCGTGATGGTATCACTCCTCTCCCCGTTAGCTCATCCGCAGACTTCCGGAGTATAACCGCGTTTCAAACCGCCCATTATTTTCTAAAAAATTCAATGGTGGCCTTGAGTCCTTCATCAAAACTGGAGGTCGGCTTGAATCCGGCGGCTTTTATTTTTTCGACGGACGCCATCGAATGCTTCACGTCACCGGCGCGGACAGGTGCATATTCTATTTTTGAAGAAGATCCGGTCAGGTTGATGATCTTTTTTGCCAGATCATTAATAGTCAGCCGTCCGCCATAAGCCACATTAAAAAACCCGGACGGCGTTTGGTTCATTGCCAGATACACATTGGCGGCGACGATGTCTTTCACATAGATGAAATCGCGGGTTTGTTCCCCATCGCCAAAAATCGTGATGGTTTCGTTTTTGCCAGCCTTGTCGATAAAGATGGGTACGGCGGCGGCATAAGCGCTCTTCGGATCCTGCCGCGGCCCGAACACGTTAAAGTAGCGCATGACTCCCGTCTTGAGTTTCCCTTCGCGGCTGAACATATCGCAGTAGTATTCACCGTCGAGCTTGGTGATCGCATACGGGCTTTTCGGTTCCGGAAGCATCGTTTCAAGTTTCGGTACCACCGGGTTGTCGCCATAGTTGGCGGCGGAACTGGAGAAACAGAGTTTTTTAACGCCAGCTTTCGCGGCCTCTTCGAGCACAATTAGCGTGCCGATGGTATTAATTTCGACGCACTCGATCGGCTTGTCCATCGATTCGGGCACACTGATCATCGCCGCCATGTGAAAGATGTAATCAACGCCCTGCATGGCGGCGCGAACGGCAGTGCGATCGGTAACAGATCCTTGAATAAATTCGTGTTTCAGCCCGTGCAGATTTTTTAAATAGCCCGAGCGCAGATTATCCAACACCCGCACCTCCGCCTTTCCTTGAAAATGCTCGACCACATGACTGCCAATAAAACCGGCTCCGCCGGTGACTAAAACTTTCATAGCCAATCAAACTCCCATATTTAAATTGTCCCGAGCAACCAATAATACGGAATCAATCTGATTAAATATTTTTTACCACCCGTTGCGCTAGAGGACCCTCCGAGGGATTCCGAGGGGCGGTTTAGAACTGGTTGCTCATCACGTTAATTTCGTATGAGACCGCTCACCCGACCGGCGCGGTAGCAGAGGTTTTTTCAATTACAGCCGACACCGTATTCGATACAGGCTGTACCACGGGTTGTTCCTGAACAGGCTTTTCAACAACCGGAACGGCTATCGCAGGAGTAATCGGCTGACTCAGGGGCGTAGGCACCGGCTGCACCACCGCACGATTGTAGAGTTCAAAAATAAAAATACCCTCAAACCCCAGCATACCGAGGCTCCCCAGTATGGCCAGAAACGAGATCATCTCAAATCGCTTGTAGGTACGTTTTTCTTTCACACGGGGCAGTCTGTCCGTTTCAGTTTGTTCTTTCAACTCCAAATAGTTTTCGGCAACATTCGCCGCTTTCACAAGGGAAAGAGAATTTTAAGAAGGAACTTTTTTATGAAAGCAAATGATTATCATGTTTCAATGGACGCGCTGGCCTCGCTCTGCAAGCGCCGCGGCTTTATCTTCCAAACCTCTGAAATCTACGGCGGCCTTAATGGCTTTTGGGACTACGGTCCGCTCGGCGTCGAGCTGAAGCGTAATATTAAGGAAAGCTGGTGGAAAGCCACCGTCCAAAGCCGCGAAAACGTCGTCGGCCTCGACAGTGCTATCATCATGCACCCGAAAGTCTGGGAAGCCTCCGGCCACGTCGGCAACTTTAAAGACCCGATGGTGGACTGCCGCGAGACCAAAGGTCGCTACCGCGCCGACCAGATTCTCGTCTTCAAACATAAGACCGATGCCGCCGCGCTACTATTCGCCTACCCCGAAGACGAAGAAGCCCCGGAAAAGAAAGCCAAAAAAATCGCTAAAGCGAATGCCACCGACTACGAATCCGTTCCGCTGGCTCAAATTGCACTCGACGCCTACGACAAGCTCGTCGGCCCCGACACCGACAAGCCAGGCACCCTCACCGAACCGCGTTCGTTCAACCTGATGTTCAAAACCCACGTCGGCCCGCTGGAAGAAAGTTCTAACATCGCGTGGCTGCGGCCTGAAACCGCGCAAGGTATCTTTGCGCAGTTCGCCAACGTCCTTTCCGTTTCGCGCCAAAAAGTTCCGTTCGGCATCGCGCAGATCGGCAAAGCCTTCCGTAACGAAATCAACCCGCGCAACTACACCTTCCGTTCCCGCGAGTTCGAACAGATGGAACTCGAATTTTTTATCAAACCCGGCACAGACGCCGAGTGGCACGAATACTGGGTCGCCGCCCGTCTGAAATGGTATGAAACCGTCGGATTGCCCGAAGGCCGCATGCACCGCGACGTTCATAGTCAGGAAAAACTGGCCCACTACGCCAGCGCCTGTACCGACATCCTCTACGACTTCCCCTTCGGCACGCAGGAACTCGAAGGCATCGCCGCGCGCGGCAACTTCGACCTCACCCAACACCAGAACGCCAGCGGCAAATCGCTCGAATACTTCAACGAAGAAACCAAAGAAAAATTTCTACCGCACGTCATCGAACCGTCTGCCGGGGTGGATCGCATCGCGCTGGCTCTGCTCTGCGAAGCCTACCGCGAAGAATGGATTCCCAAAGACGGTGCCGTCCTCACCGCCGAGCCGGGCAAGCAAGCTCCGGAAGGCTACGAAACCCGCACCGTATTGCGCTTTGCGCCGTGCATCGCGCCCTACAAAGTTGCTGTATTTCCACTACTCAAAAACAAAGAGGAACTGGTTGGCAAAGCACGCGAAGTTTTCGAAAAGCTCAATAACCGCTGGAACTGCTTCTACGACCATGCCGGAGCCATCGGCCGCCGCTACCGCCGTCAGGATGAAATCGGCACGCCGTGCGGCGTCACCGTGGACTTCCAAACCTTGGAAGACAATACCGTCACTCTGCGCGACCGCGACACCATGGAACAAATTCGCGTTAAAATCGAAGACCTTGAACGCATCATCGAAGAACGCGTGCGGTTTTAAACACCATGAAAAAAACAAATTTGACTGACAAAAAAGCCAACCCGGTATTGATCGCCGCTCTCTTCAGCGAAAATCAGGAACATCTTTTTACCGACTGGGACGAACCCGGTATTAATGACGAAGCCAAAGCCGCGTTCCTTCAGAGTCTCACCCACATTAACGAATCCTACCCCGGCGGATTGACCAGCTACATTTCCAATGCTCGGAAACTCCTTGCCGAAGCCAAGTCTGGAGCCAATCCGTTCGAAGGATTTATTCCTCATCAGCCGGATAAAGTCGATCTGACGCAGTTCAACGCCGAATACGACCGCTACGAAGCGCTAGGCAAAAACCATTTTGATAAAACCGCCGTCGTACTGGTGGCTGGCGGACTCGGTGAACGGCTCGGCTATTCCGGCATCAAACTGGATATTCCGGTCGAAGTGACGGAAACGACATCGACATCCTATCTCGCCCACTACACCGCCAACCTCAAAGCGATGGAAGCGCGTATGAAACAGCCGAAGCCGGTGCCGTTTATCATTATGGTTTCCGGCGACACACACGCCAAAACCCTTGCCGCACTCGAAACAAACAACTGGTTCGGACTAAAAAAAGAACAGGTTCATATTCTCAAGCAAGAACTGGTTCCGGCTATCGCCGACAACGAAGGACGGCTCGCACTACAGGAAAAATATAAACTAATCCTCAAGCCGCACGGCCACGGCGACATTCACATGTTGCTCTACACCAGTGGGCTCGCCGCCACGCTTCACAAACAAGGGATTGAGCATTTCGTTTTCATTCAGGACACCAACGGACAGGTATTCAACGCCCTGCCCGCCGCGCTCGGCGTTTCCGTCGAAAAAGAGTTCGACTTCAATTCCATCGCCGTCAACCGCATCCCCGGCGAAGCGGTCGGCGGATTGGTAAAACTGGTGAAAGACAAAACCGAACTGACGCTCAACGTCGAATACAACCAACTTGATCCGCTGCTACGCGCCACCGTCAGCCCTGAAGGCGACGTGCCGAATGCACAAGGCTTCTCCATGTTTCCCGGCAACATCAACATACTGGTCATCCGACTGGCCTCCTACGTCAAAATTCTCGAACGCACGCAGGGTATCATCGCGGAGTTCGTCAACCCGAAGTATGCCGACACAACCAAGACCACTTTCAAAAGTCCGACCCGCCTCGAAACGATGATGCAGGATCTGCCAAAATTGTTCAGTCCGGACGAGAAAGTCGGTGTCACCGTCTTTGACCGCCGCTGGTCTTTTTCCGCCAATAAAAACAACATCAAAGATGCCGCCGCCAAACATGCGGCGGGCGGACCGCCGGAATCCGGCGCGACAGCGGAGTCCGACTTCTACCTCGCGGGTCGCATAAAACTCGTCGCCGCCGGCATGAAGGTTGAAACGGCGAAAGAAGAAATCATTCTCGGCATACCGTTTACGACCGGCCCGCGCGTTTTGCTCCGTCCATCATTTGCCATGACACTCGACGAAGTCCGCGCCAAAATTAAAGGCGGCTCCATTTCCGGCGATGCCACGCTTGTTCTCGACGGTAACGACATCACGTTGGAAAACGTCGAGATCTCCGCCGGTTCAGCACTCGTCATCAAAGCCTGCGACGGCGCCAAAGTAACCGTCAAAAATCTAAAGATTGAAAACAGCGGCTTCGAACTAGTGAAGCTTACACCGGAAGAAATGAACAATCCCTCCACGCCGGAATATCTCCGCATCCGAGGCTACCGCATTGTGAATCGCAATGCGAAAATCTGCGAATTCACCAAGCCTGGCAACTACACCGTCTAATTTTTCCAAAGCCTTGAACTCGGCGCGGTCACCGCCCGCACCCACAGTTGCGGTAGCTGCGCTCGGTAGGCGCGGCTTTCCAAGCACCGGAAAATCAGGTGCGGCGGCACTGCTGAACCGTCTCATACCAATTGCGGGTGAAGATCGGTATTTATTCATCCGGGTAGGGATGGTTCGCCGAGCCGTCCGCACGCACGCCAAGCCGACTGAGCAGGAGAGCCATTCCACTGTGCGGCGCACCCAGCGGTCGCTCCCTACCCTTTGTCTTTTTACCGAACATTACAACTTGTACTGCTGTACGGTTTTGATCAGCGCCATAATATTTTCGACTGGCGTGTCGGCCTGCGCGAAGTGGCAGGAGCACGGCAGATAGCCGTCCGGGCCGAGTTCGTTCAAGCACGTTCGCGTTTCCTCGGCGACTTCTTCCAGCGTGCCGAAGGGAAGTATCTTCTGGTTTTCCACGCCGCCGTGAAAAATGAGCTGTTTGCCATATTTGGCTTTGAGTTCTTTGCAGTCCATTCCGGGGCAGACGTGCTGAATTGGATTGAGCACGTCAACGCCCGCTGCGATCAGTCGCGGAATCAGCGGTTCCGCCGCGCCATCGGTATGAAAGAATACTTTGGCGCCATGAGAATGAACCATTTCGCACCACTTCTTGAGGCGCGGGAAAATGAATTCATCAAAGGCTGTCGGTGACATCAGCAGACTGGTCTGCGAACCAATGTCGTCGCTGATGAAAACCATGTCAATCGCGCCGTCAGCCGCCTCCAGAAATCGTCGAACCATTTCACCCTGCGACCAGACTATTTTATCAAGCGCGGCGTGCAGGAATTCCGTCTCGGCGACCGTATCCATCAGCGCCTCTTCCAGTGAGCGCATCATGCAATAGACTTCAAAGATTGAAATCCAAGGGCCAAGCGTAACAAATTCCTTCGCCAGTTTTTTGGCTTCCGCCGCGGCGGTCGCATAGTCGAAGTCGTCAGGGTTCGGCCACGGATAGGCTTCGAGTTGTTCAATCGAATTGAGCCCCAGTAGCGGATTGAACGAGACTTCGCCGTAGTGCGCCTTTTCGTTGGCATCGACCTTTTTAAATTTAACACCCCAATGATTCACCTCCGCGTGCTCGTTGGGATCTTTGAGCACCACGCCTTTGTAGGGAATGCCGAGCCAGGCGATCTTATCCACGTCGAGCTTGCGGTAGATATCCAGTTCGTCACTTACGCCGAGCTTTACCTTAAACTTTTCAACCAGCTCTGGCACTAGCCAGATATCCACCGGCACTCGGTCTGGTTTTTCACGATTCAGTACCGCCAATACCCGTTCTCTTGCATTCATAAGCACCCCTATTTTTAATGAAGATATACTGTCTAAAATTAATATCTTTGTATATTTATATATTATAGACGGTGGAGCTTTACAATTAAACAAATCGCCCGGCACCCGAAAAGCCGTTGACCCTCTAAAAACCGCAGGTCTAGCCTTTAAATACTTCCCAAACTTCACTCAGCAAATGCATGATTTTCAGACATCGTTAACTTTAACCGTACCTTCCGCGCCATAATCGGACAAACGCCATCCGGGTACCGCAACCATCAGACCGCGATCGATCACCATCTTTGATCGATTTCAGCCGGTTTAAAATTGATTCAACTGTTTTTATTTAGCACGATCACGCCATGATTGAAAAACTGAGGAAAAAGGATTTCTTCGAAGATCCAACGCTGGCTCTTCAGGTTTGCATCCGTGACCCGCAGCCGGAATTCCCGCTTCACTGTCATGGATTCGATGAGCTGATCGTCATTCTGCGCGGCACGGCTATGCATGTGGTTGACGGATATTCCTTTCCGGTTAAAAGCGGCGATGTGTTTGTTATCTCTGGCAAGCATGAGCATCAATACCGCAACATGAACGGCCTAGCACTGGCCAATATCCTATTTGATTCACGAACCTTGCAGATGAACCAATGGGATGTTCGCGCCCTACCCGGATTTCACGCCCTTTTCTCACTGGAGCCACTGCTACGCACTCAGCAGAAGTTAAACAGTCGGCTACATCTGTCTGAGCGCCAGCTCAACACGGTTAACGAACGAATCCGTGAACTGCTACAGGAGACCTCCGCTCACAAACCCGGGTATCGCGTCATGGCCGGAGGACTTTTCATGCAACTGGTCGTTTTTCTTTCGCGTTGCTACTCGGAAAAACCCTCCGAAGAATCTCTCGATTTATTACGGCTAGGCAATGCTATTGCGCATATGGAAACCCATTTTTCAGAAAAAATTACACTCGAAGACCTCGCGCAAAAAGCCCACCTCTCTAAACGTCATTTTCAAAGAATTTTTCAGGAATGTCTAGGTCGCTCGCCCATTAATCATCTGCTGCACATTCGTATTCAAAAAGCCGCCGAACTGCTCCAGTATAGTGATCGAACTATAACCGACATCGCTTTTGACTGCGGCTTCTGCGACAGCAACTATTTTTCACGGCAATTCAGACAGATTATGAATCAGCCCCCAAAACCATACCGGCAAAAATTTTCATAACGCCTACGACCCGCTCGAGACGATTTAATCTCATCGAGGAATGTTAAATAAATAATGAACGATGAAAATTAAACCGGGCGGCTGTTTTCCGTCGCCGGAAACAATGAAGGCAATCAATTTGCCATCCCAATTCTCCGTCAAGGAACGCATAAAAAAACCGTAATCACGTCGAGCCACACACGGGACTTTGATATGGGCTTTAGTCGAAACTCCCAATTCAGAACGTGTAAATCGCGATTTTCCAGATGGATGAACACATGATTGGTCTCAATGACTAATTTGCCCTTGATCACTACAGGGAAGTTTTTTGCAAGCCCTTGGCTTTCATTTTATTCCATTTGGTGGCCGATGACGCCGCCGCCGATTGCTCCTGCGGCTCCGCCGATCAATGCGCCGCCAGTTCCTCGGGTTGCCGCACCACCGATCAACGCTCCGCTCCCAGCTCCTATCAAAGCGCCTTTTTCCGTTTTATCCAGTTTGTCCCATGTTGAGCATCCGCTAAAACAGCCGACGATTAGACTGAGTGCTAGAATTTTTTTCATGCTACACGCTCCTTTTTTCTACATACAGACTACCCGTTGAAGGCCTGTGTAACTATAGGGAGAAACCCTACCTACGGGTTTCACCCCATATAAATTATCCATCTATGGAAGCACTCAGATTCCGCTTTTTCTAGAAAGCGGGCAACGCGCAGTGAGCGCGGGGCGTGCTGACGAAGCACCCCTACCGGGAGAAGGAAGTGTGAATTGTGCGCGTTCTTGAACGTCGGCCAGACTGAATTTCCAGTTTTTTTCCGGTTCATCGGTTGAATAATTTAACCGTAAAAAAACAACTCCACTCCTCCGTACCGCTGGCATCCTGCCTACTCTTCTAACCTTTAGGAAACCAGCTTCATCAAGAAATCACAAAATGACAATTTAGGCGAACCCCAGTCAGGCCGATGGAACGGAATGATGGAATGTTGGAATAGTGGAATCTGAAAGAGGAACTGATACCAAGTGCGCACGATTTCCAGTATTTTATCAAATGTAGAGTAAGCGTCCCGCTTGCTCATTCTGTCTTCCTCCTTCGCGCGTTGCGCTAGCAGTCAAAACCTGAGCCCTCATTGATCTGCGGTCAACGATTCGTAGCCGGAGATGACGTCGAAGAGTTCCTCGTCAATGCTGTCCTGACGCAAACAATGGAATTTGTTTTTTAGATGCTCGAGTAATTCGTCGATGTTTTTGTCGGCGCGCTGCATCGCGGCCAGGCGGCTCGCGTTCTCGCTCGCCAGAGATTCGGCACAGGCGCGAAAAAGCGAAATGAAAATATATTCACGAACGAGGGCGCACACCGTCGAGGTTACACTACTCATGACTTCGGGCGGGTTCTTAGTTGGCCACAGGACATTGGCCAGACCTTGCTGCCATTGTGCGTCGAGTGGCAAAAGCCGCTGGCTAACCGGTTCGTAAAGCGAGCCAGATTGCGGGCGATTGTGGAAAACATAAACCCGCGCATAATCGCCTCTGGCTCGGTGCGCTTCGCTTTCGATTTGAACCTGCCCGACGAGCGGTGCAATCGCCTCGACGGAATTTGGCACGGGAAAGAGGCCGATCATCGGAAGCCCCGCGTCTGCCAATCGTGCATGAACACGTTCGCCGACCGCCCATACTTCGGGTTTACCGGGTAACGCGGCGAGTGTCTTGATTGCAAAATCCGCGACGATGTCATTGAACTGACCCACAAGTCCTTGGTCGGAACCAAACACAATAGCGCCAATCGGAATCGCATCCAGTTCTTCTTTCCGGCTTGGCATCGAGGCCGCTGGCTCGCTTTCACGGAAACACACGCCTAAGGCTAACTCCACAGTGCGATAGTAATCGGCCAACACGAGAACCGATTTCTCATATTGTCCGATGCTCGAAGCCGCCAACGCCTTCATCGTGCGGACGACCGATTGGAGATCGCCGGCACTGGCGATCTTACGGCGGAGGCTAGCCGTGGAATCGCTCATGACGTCTCCGCTGGTGCCGGTGCCGCCTTGGGTTCAACTTTGGCTTCCGTTTTGGGTTGGAAGGATGCAAGCGACTGGCGGGCGATTTCGACAATCATTTTGCGATCTTCGTCACTCAATTTTTCTGCAGTTTCAAATCGTGCGCTTACCTCTGCCGGAATTTTTGCCGCCGCTTCCCGCACAGCGTGTCCAGCGTCCAACATCTTCTCCATCGGCACGGGATCAAATAAATTCGCGGTCAACGCCAGCAGGGTTATGATTTGCGCGGGCACGGACACGGGTGCGAATTCCGGCTGTTTGAGACACGCGCGGACTCGCTTACCATGCTCGATGAGCTTACGCGTATCCTCATCTAGCCGTGCGCCAAAGCGGGCGAAAGTTTCCAATTCCTCGAACTGCGCGTAAGCGAGTTTAAGGTCGCCGGCCACCGCTCGGTAGCTCGCCCGTTGCGCCTTGCCGCCGACGCGCGACACGGATTTGCCAACATCCACCGCTGGTAAGATTCCCAATTCAAATAGTGACGGCGAAAGATAAATTTGCCCGTCCGTGATGGAAATCAGGTTGGTGGGAATATAGGCGGAAATATCCTGTGCCTCGGTCTCAATGATGGGCAGTGCCGTAAGCGAGCCGCCGCCGAGTTCCTGGCGCAAGTGCGTCGCGCGTTCCAGCAACCTCGAATGAATATAAAAAATGTCGCCCGGAAACGCCTCGCGACCGGGCGGACGGCGCAACAGCAGAGAAAGTTCACGATAGGCACGGGCGTGCTGCGTGAGGTCGTCATAAACGATCAACACGTCGCGGCCTTTGGCCATGAAATATTCCGCAATGCTCGTCGCCGCATAAGGTGCGATATACGTGAGTCCGGGAGGATCGTTACCCTCGGCCACAACCACGATGGTGTAATCCATCGCGCCTTTTTCACGCAAATTGGCCACAGCCTTGGCCACGGCGCTTGCGCGCTGGCCGACGGCGCAATAGACACACACGACATTCTGGCCGCGCTGGTTGAGAATTGTGTCCATCGCAATGGCCGTCTTGCCCGTCTGCCGGTCGCCCAGTATCAGTTCGCGCTGGCCGCGCCCGATGGGAATAAGCGCATCCACGACCGTCAGTCCGGTCTGAAGCGGCACAATGACCGGTGCGCGATCCATGATGAGCGGAGCAGGACGCTCGATGGGCAGACGTTCATTGGAGGCTGCCTCGCCCTTGCCGTCAAGCGGTCGGCCTAGCGGGTCAATGACACGTCCCAGCAAACCGTCGCCCACCGCCACATCCATGACGCGGCCGGTACGTTCGACTTCATCGCCCGCTTGCAGGTTGGAGTATTCGCCGAGTAGCACGACGCCGATTTCATCCTCATCCAAGTTGAATGCGATACCCAACCCGCCGCCGGGAAACGTCACCAATTCTTCAAAGCCCACGCTGGGCAGGCCGATAACCTTTGCGATGCCGGTGGCAATGCTCGTGATCGTGCCCACCTCACGCAGTGTGAGCTGCGGTGCGAATTGATCACGCACCTGACTAATGCCGGCAAACGTGCGGTCAAAGACGCTTTGTAAATTTTCAAGAGCGACTGTCATGATGCTTTGGCTTTAGGTTCAGGTTTGACCTGCTCTTCCAAAAGTTCCGCAATACCCTTTTCCAGCGACGCCAGATAATCGGCAATACTCCAGGCCACTTTTTGTCCGTTCGCGGTGAGTTCAATCCCGCTAACCAAATCCGGCGCGTTCTCGAAGCGGACGCGGATTTGCGCCGCGAACGTTTCGTTGAGCGCATTTTGGATTGCCGCGCGTTGTTCCGTCGGCAGGTCAAATGCACTGCGAACTAACGCGGGGTCGGGTGCGGTTTTGAGCGCCTCGCCGAGTTTAGTTTTCGTCTCACCATTCAGCTCGTGGATGCGGCGCGTAAACACCTCGCCGAGGCGTTCTTCCAAACTCACCGTCGCGAGATCCGTTAAGGCCTTACGTGTGATGGCAAAAACTTCCTGCTGCGTGCGGCGGCTGATGGCTTGATTCAGATTATGCGCGGCCTCGACCAACGATGCCTGACGCTTGGCGCTCAAGGCGTCGGCGGCTTTACGCGCCTCATCGAGGAGTCGCTCGCATTCGGCGTTAGCTTCGTCCGTAGCCTTCTTCAGAAGCGCGGCACGCTGCTGGTCGAACTCCTCATTTTTGTGTTGATATTCGTCGCTCTCTTTTTTGGCGTCGGCCTTCTTGGCTTCGGCATCGGCGAGTTCGGCGGCGATTTTTTTCTCCCGCGCATCAATGGCGTTGAGAATCGGTTTATACAAAAAGCGTTTCATCAACCACACGAGGATGAGGAAGTTGAACACCTGCGCCCCGACCGTGAACCAATCGATAAGCATGGCTTACTTTCCCGCCGCTTGGGCGATGACGTGATTCCAAAACGGGTTGGCGAAAATCAGAATCATCGATACCACGAAACAATAAATGGCCGTGGATTCGATCATGGCCAGACCGACAAACAAGGTGCGCGTGATGGTGGCGGAAGCGTCGGGCTGCTGCGCCAACGCGGTCAGCGCCGTGGCGACCGCCCGGCCTTCGCCGAGAGCGGGTGCCAGGCAACCGATGCCCGTGGCGATACCGGCGGTGACGATTGAGGCAACGGCAATGATGGTCATGCTATCCATAATATTTCCTTTGGTTGGCTGTTGGTTGTTTTAATTTTGGACTGCTGGCTCCGCCTTTGGTTTGCGAGTGCGTGTGGCCGCCGCGATGTAAACGGCGGCTAGAATGCTAAAAATATAAGCCTGCACCATTCCCGTGAGCAACCCCAGCAGCGTCATAATAATCGGAAAAATGAAGGGCGTGATGGTCAGCAGAATGGCAATGATCATCGCCCCGCTCATCATGTTGCCGAACAGACGCACGGCCAGCGCCAGCGTGCGGGAGATTTCGCTGATGATATTAAACGGCAGCATGATGAACGTTGGCTTAATATAGGACTTCAGATAGCCGCCCAGGCCTTGCTCCTCAATGCCAAACAACGGCACGGCCACAAACACACACAAGGCGAGCGCCGCCGTGGTAGAAAGTGAGGCGGTCGGCGGTTCGTAGCCGGGAATGACCGTGCAAAGGGCTGCCGTGGCCACAAACAAGAAAAGCGTGCCCAGAAAACCGATATACTTCTTTGGGTTCTGGAGGCCGACTTCTTCGATTTGTTTCTCGATGGCGGTGACAATGATTTCCAAAAAATTCTGCCAGCGGGAGCGCTTCAAATCCACCGAGAGTTTGCGCGTGATCAATTTTGCACCGACGGCCAGCACGAGCATCAATCCCCACGTGAACACAATCGTGGCATTGAGTTTGAAAAACCCATGCTGCCAGAAAATCATCTGATCAGGACTAAGGCGCATGGATGATCTCCTTGAGTTGGGAACTTTGATGTTCGTCCGACGTTCGAGTCAACCGCAGCACGATAAAGCGCGCGATGATAAAACCGAAGAGCCCTGCCACAAGCCGCTGCCAACTTCCGCGACCGATAAAATAAAATCCAGCCAGCACTACACTCATCCGCAGCAGCAGGCTGACAAAGAACCAAAGCGCTAGTCGTGGCGACGAAACACCCTTGCGAACCGTCCACCAAAGACCGCCGAAAAAAAACGCGCCGAGCGCTGCGCCAGCACCGCCCGCCCGAATCAATGTCAGGGTTTCATTCATCGTGGTCCTCCTGTTCATCCCGCATGGCCTTGTCTTCCTTAGCGACCCAATGCCAGGCATTCAAACAACCGATTGCCAATCCAACAACCAATAGCGCCAACGTCCAGGCGTGTTTACCCGGATACTTTTTGTCGAGCCAGATGCCCAGCGCCGCACCGAGCAGGGTCGGCACGACCACCGACCAGCCGATCAAACCCATCATGCCCAAACCGAACCACACGCCCGCCGTGGATTTACGCGCTTTAAATTTGCGTTCCGCCTTCGCGCCGATTTGATCGGCTAAGGCGGGTTTATCTTTCGCGGGTTTCATAGTGGTGTTGTCATTCATGGTGAAAGGCCACAAAGCGTGCTAAAAATCCTGTTTCCAATTTAGTCGCGGCTGTAAGCACACTTTTTTCGTGTTCATCCAGCGTCAAAAATTCCTTCTTCACCGCTTCGCGCAACTGGCCGAGGTCGGTGCCGCCGATGGCGCGGCGCACGGAAACCAGTACGTCCTGACCGGTCTTGACCAGCACGCCTTCATCCACGGCGACGAAAACCTCACCACCCGTTTCGGTCTGGTAAATCAAAATTCCCGGCGCGAGCGCGGCAACACAATCAAGCCGATTCGGTAAAAGTCCAAACGAGCCCTCGTTCGTCTCCGCGACGATGCGCGACACATCTGTTTTCTCTACGAAAATTTGGAACGGCAGTAGAATTTTAAGATTCATGAGTGTTGGTGGAGAGACGGGCGGAGAAAGAATGTCCCCCGCCCATGGCGGTCATGTTGACGGACGTTTCCCTTTCCCTTGGCCTTGTCCTTTCCCTTGGCCTGCCCCATTTTTTGGTTTACCTTTGGGTTGTGCTCCTGAGCATTTTCCCCGTTGCCCCCCGCTTTTTGCCCCATTCCCTGCTGGTCCTGTACCATCTTTCTTCGGCATTTTCAGTCCTCCGTTTTGTGCAGCAGTTCGTTATTTGATCCGACGCCTAAAGACGCTGAACTTCTTGTGTGTCCACTGCAATCCCACACCAAAGATCATTTTTATGTTCAATTTTCCATTCAGATTTAGTTTCAAGCCTTCGTATTTACCTTCTTCGCTTCGCTGATCGCCCCAATCATGTAGAGTGCGCGCTCCGGGTAGTCCTTGAATTCATCACGCAGGATTCGTTCGCAGCCGTCCAGCGCGTCGGCCAAACTAACTATTTTTCCCGTCAGCCCGGTGAACTGCTCGGTTGTGAAAAAAGGCTGAGTGAGAAAATGCTCCAGCCGGCGGGCGCGGGCGACGACGTTGCGATCCTCCGTCGAAAGCTGCTCCAGACCGAGCATGGCGATAATGTCTTTAAGGCCGGCGTATTGCGCGAGAGTTTTACGGATTTCCTGCGCGAGCAGATAATGCCGTTCGCCAACAATGCCCGGCGTGGCCATCTTGGAACTGGATTGCAGCGGGTCAATGGCGGGGAAAAGTCCTTCGCTCGCCCGTTTGCGCGAAAGCACGATGGATGCGGAGAGATGCGAAAACGTATGCACCGCCGCCGGATCGGTAAAATCATCCGCGGGCACATACACGGCCTGAATCGAAGTAATCGCCCCCGTGTCGGTGTTGGCAATGCGTTCTTCCAAACCCGAAAGCTCGGTGCCCATCGTCGGCTGATAGCCAAGGCGCGACGGCATTTGCCCCATCAAGCCGGACACCTCCATGCCAGCCTGGATGAACCTAAAAATATTATCAATCAGCAGCAGCACATCGCGATGCTCGTCGTCGCGGAAATACTCGGCCATCGTCAGCGCAGCGTGACCCACACGAAACCGCGCACCCGGCGGCTCGTTCATCTGGCCAAAAATCATCACCATGTGCGGCAACACGCCAGCCTTCTGCATCTCATGGTAAAGCTCCTCGCCTTCGCGGCAACGCTCGCCGATGCCGCAGAAGATGCTCACGCCCTTTTGTTTCCCAATCATGTTGTGAATCATCTCGGTCAGCAGAACCGTCTTGCCCACGCCGGCCCCGCCGAACAGCCCCGCCTTACCGCCGCGTTCGAGTGGCACAAGCACATCAATGACCTTGATGCCGGTTTCAAAAATTTGCGACTGGGTGGAGCGTCGCGCCAGTGGCGGGGGCGCGCGATGCACGGATCGCCATTGGACATTCGATGGCTCGGGCTGGCGGTCAATCGCATGGCCAAACACGTCAAACATCCGCGAGAGAATCCCTTTCCCGACCGGTGCTTTTAGCGGCGCGCCGGTATCTGTCACGATCATGCCGCGGGCAAGACCTTGCGTGGGTGTTAAGGCAATGCCCCGCACATGATGTTCATCGTTCTGCGCCAGCACTTCAATAACGATGCGATCATTATCCCCCGCGTGCAACACTGAGTAGATTGGCGGTAAAGATCCATCGAAACTCACATCCACGACACTGCCTTGCACCGAGACGACCGTTCCGAGTTTTGCTTTCTCATTCAGACTGTTTGTCGTGCTCATTATTCTGTGAGAAATTTACGCCCAAAATCGGTTTGGTTGTATGGGGTAAAACCCTACTGTGAATGGACGATTACTCTTAGTTCTTGCCGAGTTCTGTCTCACCGGCGGTCTTTTCCCCCTTGCCCGATTCGAACCGCAACCGAAAACAGCAGAATCAAAATTGTTTTAGGCTACATTGTCTTTCAGATTTTTTTGCGGATGGCTTTCAACTCCCGGCGCCGTTTCTCAGTGGTCTCGGGATACGCCATCTTCAGTCCCTTAAACGTATCCAAGACGATTTGGGAAACAATCAACCGGGCATTCTCCTTGTCATCGGCAGGAACGACATACCAGGGCGAGTGCGCCGTGCTGGTCGCAGTCAGACAATCCTCATAAGCCTGCATGTACTGCTTCCAGTATTTTCGCTCGTGAACGTCCGCCATACTGAATTTCCAATTCTTTTCCGGTTCGTCAATACGCGCGATGAAGCGCTTCCGCTGTTCGTCCTTGGATAGGTGCAGGAAGAATTTCACGACTCGCGTGCCGTTGCGGTGCAGATGCTCCTCCAACTCCACGATGGAGCGATACCGCTCTTTCCAGATGGCCTGAGCGGCGATCAAACCGTCGGGTAAGCCCTGATTACGGAGAATCTCTGGATGCACACGAACGATGAGCACCTCCTCGTAATAGGATCGATTAAATATACCGATCCGCCCGCGTTCGGGCAGACGGCGGGTGGTTCGCCAAAGAAAATCATGCTCCAACTCCTCAGAGCTCGGCTGTTTGAAACTGAAAACCTGGCAGCCTTGCGGATTGATCCCGGACATGACGTGCCGGATTGCGCCGTCCTTCCCAGCCGCATCCATCGCCTGAAATATCAACAGCACGGCATAGCGGTTGGCTGCATAGTGAAGACGTTGCAGATCGCTCAACTCCTCAACCTGTTCCGCCAGAAGTTTTTTATACTGCTTCTTCGACTTGCAGATTGGCTTCACCTTCGTCGGCCATTCCTCTAGTTCGACCTTTTCGCTAGGCGGCACTCGGAAATTCTTCGAATTAATTTTTGTCTTCATGTTTTGTTGGGTTGTTCGGGTGTTGATAAAATTGGCTTGGTTTCAAGTGCGTCACGAACCTGTGCCAATCGGATGTTAATCCGTGTTTTGGATTTTCATGGTTTTATTTGTCCTTGTTAAAAGCGGCACATCGCCGCCACTCCCGTCATCGTCGGCATCCGGTCGGCGGGAACCACCACCACGCGTCCGCCGGTTTTGAGCACCAACTCGCATACCGATAGATTGAATCTTTATTTTCAACAATCCATTATTCCAATATTCCTCTTCTAGTTCATCTGCTGTTCGCAGATTTTGCGGAAGTGATAGCCGTTGATGGCGAATAGGACGGCGTGGGGAATTAGGCGGGGATGCCGGAACTGAGTCCAGAAAAGGAGCTTCCAATAGTGGACGCGTTCCCGATCCAGAATGCCGAGCCGGAAGAAGGCCAGCACGAAAGCGAGGAGGTGCGCGAACTGAAATTTTGCGCGGACGCGCGGCGGCGGGTATTCGCACAGAAAGGTGCGGATGCGCTGATAGTAAGGGCCGGGGGAATAGATGTGATCGAGAATCTGCCGGTAGCCAACTTTCAGTGTTTCGAGGCTCATGATCGGGACGATATTAGTCGTCCCGTCTGCGTTGTCTCCCGTGGCTTCCGCACACAGCCGATCTTCTTTTTTCATGCGCTCATAGAGCCGGGTGCCGGGCGGCGCCTGTAGCAGGCCGACCATAGCCGTGACGATTCCGCTATTTTGGATGAAGTCGATCTGCCGCTGAAAGATGGACGGCTGATCATTGTCGAACCCGACAATAAATCCACCCTGAACCTGAAGCCCCACCCGCTGGATGCGTTTTACATCGCCAACGAGATCCCGGTTTTTGTTCTGAATTTTGCTGCATTCAATCAGACAGTTTTCATCTGGTGTTTCGATGCCGATAAACACAGTGGTGAATCCAGCCTGAACCATCAGATCCATCAGCGCCGGATCGTCCGCCAAATTAATGGAGGCCTCGGTACAGAAAACATTTCCGGATTTATTTTTCCGCCATCCGATCAGAGCAGGCAGCAGATCCGTTTTTAAAAACAGTTTATTGCCGATAAAATTGTCATCGACGAAAAACACCTGACTGCGCCAGCCAAGGTCATACAGACGGTTGAGTTCTGCAATAATCTGCGAGGATGTTTTGGTGCGCACCCGGTGGCCGAGCAAGGCGGTGATATTGCAGAAATCACAGCTGAACGGGCAACCGCGCGAAAACTGAAGACTCATCGAAGCATAGCGTTTAAGGTTCAACAAATCCCAGCGGGGCACGGGTGTTTCGTGTATGTTGGCAAACTCGCCGGATGTGTAGATCTTTTTAGCACAACCCTGCACCAGATCCTCAAGAAACGGCGCTAGCGAGAGCTCGGCTTCATTCAGGATAAAATGATCGATGGTTTCGAACTGGTCGTTTTCGTTATTGAACAGGGGCCCGCCCGCAACAACGAGAAGGCCAGCCGTCTGGCAACGGGCGGCAATCAGCCGCGTGGATTCGCGCTGAATGATCATCGCGCTGAGAAAGGCGCAGTCGGCCCACGCCAGATCTTTGTCCGTGAGTTTTTCAACATTCGTGTCCACGAGCCGCACCGCCCACTCCGGCGGGAGCATGGAGGCCACGGTCAGCAGTCCGAGCGGCGGAAGCGAGGCGCGCTTACCGACGAACTTGAGCGCATGCTTGAAACTCCAGAATGTGTCGGGAAACTCGGGATAGATCAGGAGAATGTTCATAAGGAAGCATCTTCCGATTTTGTTTATCTCACTCTGATACTGTTCATATTCCCGATGACGCCAAACACTTGCAGCAGCCAGAGGACTAGCACCAGCACCACAACGACGTTAAGGATATTTTTCACCGGCTTGGCCATGGGGATGTATTTGTTTATCGCCCACAGAATGACACCGACGACAACCAGTGTAATGATGATTGTAGGTAGCGGCATAGAACCCTCCTTTGTTGAATATTTTCTTCCACTGAAAACAGACTACGCGAAGCAGGCTTTTTCATCTATGGGGTGAAACCCTACTTATAAGGTGAAAATTCTTTAGCCGGATCAGAGCCCGTCCGGGGTTTGGAAGTTTGATGACGGCATCTTTGTACTGCCGGTTGATTTTAAAAACCGTCCGTTATCTTTTTTTTCGTCCAACGGGTTTTACCAGTATCTTGAGTCGGCAACATCTCTGAATTTATCACCAACTGCCCCGACGTCCTGTCCCATTCCCCGCATTATGTTGCACGAAGCAACGGACAACCGCACATAGCCTACGTGACTGGCTGTTACTTATCAGGGTGTGATCCTACCTTCCGACGGCGCGCAGCAGGGTAGGGTTATTCCCCATAGAGCCAGAGCGGCTGATGAAGTATGGTGGGTTTAGAAAGGGAGGATGATATGAAAAAGTTAATCATCGTATTGTTGATGCTGTGCGCGGCGCTATCGGTTACCTCGTGTAACACCGCCAAAGGAATTGGTCGGGATGTTGAAGCCGTCGGCGATTCGGTTCAAGACGCTGTGAACTGAGCGGTCGCCCAATATGCAGCCGGTTAAAAACTAATGGCACCGCTTTGCCCAAGGGTTCTCCTTGGGTGAAGGGGGGTTATCAATGTTTTGAATTGATAAAAGCGGCTCTGTTTTGAGAGTTTCGCGCACTTGCGCCAAGCGACTCTCAAACTGAACCCGGTCGTGCGGGGACTCGAGGGTGCGTTTGGCCAATTCGGCAATCCATTCCTCTTGTTCATGGAGCGCCTGCCGCCGACTGGGATCGTCCGTCAGACTGGCAATGGTTTGCACCGATCCCAGCATCCGTAGCATGATGCCGAGATTGCCCTTGGCACTCTCCCGAATCTGATCGAAGGCTTCGGACAGCAGGCTTTGAAAGCTCGGACCTTTGGCGATCACGCGCAATTCCCCGTCCTCATAGCGGTAGGATGAGGGAATTTGCCGCGGCGCGATCCGCGCCAGAATCGCCGTTAAATAATCCACGCACATAACAGCTGTGGTTGTGTCGTTGATGCCAGGAGAAAGTGCCTTTAGTGCCATATCTACGATCTGCCTGATGCCAAAGGCCGCGTCCAGATCCACTGTGCGGTGACGGCTGATGCTAAACGTCGCCTGTAGGTCGTTGATTGTCGCTTGATCCGGTGGCTCTTTCAGAGCAAATGAAGCCAGCGCGGTGTTCTGGACAACGAACTCGCCGATGCCGCGATCCATCTTCACAATCGTATTTCTGTCCCGCGCCAAGCGAATGAGCACTGCGCTATTCACGCTCTGGATATAGCCACTCTTGCTGGCCATGACGGCTCGCCAGTTCTGCCCGGTCGGCGGGCGTGGTGGTTGTTCATCATCATCGTCGTCCGGTCCTTGTCCGAGGTCGTCTGGAAACAATCGGTCAATAGACGCGATCGTTTCCTCTGCGACCGAAGCGATGATGCTGGAAGCCTGAATCGAAGAGGCGATGTAATGAATGAAGAAGATCAGGGCACCGACACCACCGAGTGCTAGAACGAAGCCGAAGGAAACCGCTAGGTTGGGAATAAAGGCACCTTCGTCGCCGCTGCGAATGGTGCGCAACACGATCAGGCAATAAGTAAAAATGCCAGCATAGATCCCCAGCACAACCTGCGTGACACGGCTGTGAATGAAATTTCGCAAGATGCGTGAGGTGTATTGGTTTGAAGCCATAGCCAGCACCATCAAGACCATCGAGAAGGTGACCCCCACCACGGTCATCATGGAGCCTGCAATGGTGGACATTATCCCTCGCGCGCCTTCCGCCCCGACCCCAAACAGTTTCGGCCATTGCGCCAGCCATTGGTCGCTCACGGCTGAGTCTGCCTCGACCAAAACGACCGCAAGGATGATGCTGACCATAACAATCAACGAAGGCAGAAGCCAGAAGCTCGACCGCAGATTGATCCAAAGAATTTTGAGTTCACTCATGATTCACCTCCGGGGTGGCGGTAAGAGATCGATCCGCGTTGCGGTTGCCTTTTGCCCGGACTTCCGCCTGCGCGGCGCAAATGCAAACTCCGAATACCCCAATGCAACTTGAGACATAAATCCACAGCAGAAACGCTGCGACACCACCCAGTGCGCCATAGAGCACGTTGAAGTGAGCGAAGCGAACCGCGTAAATCAGAAACAACCATTCGCAAGTCCAGATCAAGACCGTTGCGGCCAGCGCTCCAATCCAGACCTCGGAGAATTTGGTGGGACGGCTGGGGGCCAGCTTGAAAATTATGATGACCCCGCAGAACAGAACCAGCCAGGGCAGGATATTGAACAGCAGGGCAAACGCCCAGCCAGGAAATTCGAGATAAGTAGCGAGCCAGCTACGGGCTAGCCGCGCGATGCCCGGCAACAGGATGCCGAGAAGCGCAGCGCTCAACGTGACACCGAGCAAGCCCAGGCTTTTCAATGGCAATCGCCACCAGTTATACGCGGGCGAATGCCAGATGCGGTTCGTGGTCCGAATCAGGGTGCGCAGGAATTTCAACGCGCCCCACAGCAACAACGGAAAGGCCGCCAGGCTGATTTTCCCGCGCTTTTCCAGTACGCCGTGAATATTCGCCAGCGCGCCGCTTTTCTGGTCGCCAGTAAGCGGGACATATCGTTCGATCCACTGAACGACCTCGCGCGTCGCCACCTCGCGCTCGACGAACAGTGAGCCTGCGCTCACCAGTATGAAGACTAGCGGCAAGAGTGACAGCAACAGGTAATAGGTAAAAGCAGCGGCGCGCTGGTCGCCATCCTCTTCCGACCAACGTGCTCGGGCCTTTTTGATGGTTCGCCACCAGTTTGATTGCTTTACATTACAATTGATCATCACTCACCGCTTTTGCACTGCTCATGTCTTCTCCATCGCCGCAGTGTATTCACCACGTCGCGCCGCTCGGTTGCACTGGGCTCGATGAACCAGAGCTTGCTGCGCCGCTGACACATTTGCTTTTTTGCCACGCCAAATTTCCAAGGCTGGTTGCTGGATGGCGCGGGCAAATGAAAACGACAGCGCCCAGGGCAGTTGCGATTTGAAGCTAAAATTCATCGCATTCAGGCGGGCAGAAGCCAGTTCAGCCGATTGGCCACCCGATAAGAATGCGATTCCGGGAACTGCGGCGGGGACGGATCGGAATAGGCATTTCACCGTGGCGTTGGCCACCTCATCCACGGATTCCTGCTGCGGACAGGCCCATCCTGGTAGCACCATGTTGGGCTTCAAAATCATTCCCTCTAACATCACGCGTTGGGTATAAAGCTGGTTGAAAACCACCCGCAGGACTAATTCCGTCACTTCGCGACACCGCTGCAAAGTATGATCCCCATCCATCAGCACTTCCGGTTCGACGACGGGAACCAGCCCGACTTCCTGACATAGCGCGGCATAGCGGGCCAATGCGTGCGCGTTGGCCTCGATGCAACTTCGACTAGGAAGGCCCTCGCCCACGGCAATCACCGCGCGCCACTTGGCAAAACGGGCACCCATTTGAAAATATTCCGTCAGGCGGTCACGCAAGCCATCCAGACCTTCGGTGATTTTCTCTCCAGGATGAGCGGCGAGATCCTTGGCTCCGGTATCCACTTTGATGCCGGGAATGATTCCCGCATCGGTGAGGACGTTGATAAAAGGAGTTCCGTCTTTCGTTTGCTGGCGAATCGTCTCGTCGTAGAGAATCGCGCCGCTGATGGACTCACTGAGACCGGGCGTGGTGACAAGCAATTCCCGATAAGCGCGCCGAGCCTCCACCGTTTGTGGAATCTCCAACTTGGCGAATCGTTTATTGCAGGTAGGAGTGCTTTCATCCATCGCCAGTAAACCCTTGTCGTCGGCAACCAGCGCCTGCGCCGTCCTGATAAGCTCTTGTGTATCCATTTGTGGTTGCTCCATTTCCGGCATACCCTGCCCGTACTCATCGAATGTACTGTTTCTATTCGGCCTACGATCTTCGTTTTCGTTTCGTGCCACCATAACTACCACCAGATCGAGCCACTTTTCTATGGGGTGAAACCCTACTCAAAAGGTGCAAAAGGCAAAAGGTGTCAGTGTAGAAACAAAAGGTGTCACAAAAGGTGTCAGTGTAGAAATTTGCAAACATCCTCCGCAAAAGGTGTCAGTGTAGAAATTTGCAAACATCCTCCGCCCTCTTTTTCCATTTTCCCACGGATATTTCTTCCGACCTTTCAATCCATCGAATCGCTTGGCTGACATTAGCCCGGTTTCCCAACGCCAATCTTTTTTAAGCGAACTGCCGTTCCAACATCGCGACCCATTTGATCGAATGCTGATCTCACAAAGCTTAGCCACCGGCATTCCGGTCATGACGGAAGACTCCAAGTTCCGGCTCTACGATTGTCGAACCGTTTAAGTTTCTCATTCGCGCCAATTCACGTTTTCTTTTACAACACTCAACTTATCCGCAGATAAACGCCGATTAACGCAGATGAAGGGAAAGAAAATCTGCGCACATCTGCGACCTCTGCGGATTTCCAGATTTGGGTGCGGCTCTGCCTCGCTATGTATTCCGTGGTGAACATCTTTGCCACTCCCTTTCAGTCACTAAATTTTGAGATTTGCCACCCAGAGTTTTTTTTGTTTTTTTAGCCATTTTAATACGCCGTTATGTTTAAATCTGCGGCACGAAATCTTAAACCTATTACGCGCCATTAACCTATGTCTGCGACATCAACAGCAAATTCGGCCTCGGAGTTCAGTCAACTTGAACTAACTCCACATGGGGTGGTCATCTGCCGCAACCCGTCGGTGAGGGAGTTCGCCGCATTTTTCGAATTAGAATCCGTCGGCCTGATGGCGATCGGCGGAAACAAGCTCGCGCTTGAAGCCGATGCCTCGGTCTCGTTCTGGAAAAATTTTACCGGGCAGTTTATTCGCGTCCTTTGTCATATTCCCGAGGACACGGAGGCGGGTGAAATTCAAATTCTTCCTCCCAGTCAGGAAGACCTGACCGAACTGATCTTAAATGCGCCTCCGATGCGCGGCGCGGAGTACCTTTCAGCCGATGTGCTGCGAAACATTTGGACTCGGCTTGAAATCTGGACTCGCGAACAGTTGCCGGACTGCCGTGGATTGAGCGGATTTTTGGAAAAATATGCACCGCTCTGGTCTCGCGTGGGACGGGTCACGCTGCATCTGGCCGAAAATAAAGGCGACCCGGAATATCCGTTCGCCTTTATGGCGACCTACGCCCCGGGTCTTTCAAAAGCAGGCCGGGTTAAACAGCTCCCCCTAGGGACCGCGCTAAAGGAATACGCCGGAGCAAACAATAAGTCGATGTTGCTCAAGCTACTCGAACCGATTTATGCCGCAGCCAAAAAAAGCCCCCTGTTGACCGGTCTAGTAGAAACCGGCGACATTTTCCATCCGCTCGTCTGGTTGCCGGAAGAGGCTTATGCGTTTCTTAAGGACACCCCAGTCTATGAAGATTCTGGACTACTGGTGCGTCTGCCCAACTGGTGGACTAAAAAAACTCGCCGCCCGCAGGTGGCGGTAACCATCGGCGATCAGCCGCGCAGTAGTCTGGGTATTAACGCCCTGCTCCATTTCAAGCTGGATATAACCATCGATGGCCAGTGCCTAACGCGGGCCGAAGTCGATGCCTTATTGGCAGGCGAAAACGGTCTGGTGATGTTGCGCGGACAGTGGGTTGAGGTGGATCGCGAAAAACTCAAGCAAGCCCTGAGTCACTGGGAATCCATTGAACAGCATGGCGAGATTTCATTTATCGAAGGAATGCGATTACTGGCTGGAGCGCCCAGCAATCTAAAAAATGAGCAGGAGCGCGAAGAACACCGCGACTGGGCCTTTACACAACCTGGGGTGTGGCTTACTGAACGACTGGAGCAACTTCGTAACCCTGAACAGCTCGCCGTACCGGACACCCTATCCGCCACCCTGCGGCCTTATCAGGAAAAAGGCTTAAACTGGCTGTGGTTTTGCGCCTGTACCGGACTGGGCGCCTGCTTGGCCGACGACATGGGCCTTGGGAAAACGATTCAGATTCTCGCCGCCCTGCTGCGTAAAAAAGCCAACCAGACTCCATCAAGCCCAGCACTACTGGTTCTTCCCGCATCCTTGATCGGTAACTGGAAAAGAGAGGCGGCTCAATTTGCGCCGTCGCTAAACCTCGTCATCGTCCACCGCTCGGAAAACGATAGTGCGCTGCAAGCCTCGGAGATCACCGGAGCGGATCTAGTGATTACCACCTACGGAATGCTAACCCGGCTACCTTGGATCGCCGCCACTAACTGGAGCTGGGTCATCTTGGACGAAGCGCAAGCCATTAAA
>JBBQSL010000012.1:0-34690 GCA_038213895.1 Kiritimatiellales bacterium
GGATCGGAAAGAAACCCACCTCGGCTATTGGACAGCCGTTCCTTCGACAGGAAGAATTTCTTCAGCGGCTTTGGCCTTTTTCTTGTCCGTTTTTTTCTTTTTATTAACATCTTTTTCAGGTTCCGGCTCGTCGTTGCGTAGTGGACTTTGCGACCAGCCGCGCGGCCAGAGGGTTTCTTTACCGCCAGTTGCATTGTATATACGTTTAGTTTCTCGATCGGCCTCTGCCGTAGTCTTCAATACATATGGTGTGATTAGAACTACAATTTCTGAACGAGAATCTGTTTTACCTCTTGACTGAAATAGTCGGCCCAAAAGAGGAATATCTCCTAATATTGGAACTTTTGATGAGTTTTCACTTTTTCGGGTACTAACTAGACCACCCAAAACGATAGTAGATTTGTCGTCCACAGCAATAGAAGCTGTCATTGTTCTTTTGCTGATGGCTGGGGGGTTCTTTGCGCTTACGGTCTGTTCTCCAATGATTTCCGAGGCCGAATAGTCGATTTCCATTACTACAAAATTTTGCGGGTTAATGTGCGGTGTGATTGTTAAACTGAGATCAACATCTTTATATTCTACACCGGCTGAAGTCGTTGATTGGCTTAAGTTTCCGTAGGTTGTTCTTTCTATAGGGATTTGTCGTCCTGATGTGATTTTTGCTTCAGTGTTGTCGGTAGTAAGAATAATCGGTGCTGATAGGAGTTTTGCTTTATCGGTAGTTTTGGTTAATTGCACAACGGCCTGTAAATTGATTTGCGGGAACTGTGCCACTGCTCCAAAAGCACTATTTATAATATTTGTTCCCACAACAGAATCGCCGACGAGACTTTTTTGGCTCCATCCAGCACCCCAAGCGTTTGTCGTGGTTCCCTTCAGGTTTGAGTATAACCAACTGACCCCTGATGAAGCATCGTCTTTTAACGATATATCCAAAATTACGGCTTCAAGTAGCACTTGGGCGAGCATGATATCGAGGCTGGCGATGACCAGTTTTAGGGCTTCGATATCGGGTTTGCGGCCCATCAGGAGCAGGGCGTTGGAGCGTTCGTCGGAGAGAATTTTGGTGTCAGCGGAGAGTCGGCCTATCGCATTTTTTGCTTCGGCGCTGATAGTTTTGCCGGTGGGGTCAATGGCACGCTGAATCACTTCATCAACGGTTTTACTACCTTCAGCTTTGCCGCCGGTGCCGGGCGCTTTGGTTTTTTCGGAAGCTTTGGCCGCACCGACAAATTCATTTAGGATGCCGGAAATGTCTTTCGCTTTGGCAAATTCCAGATTGATGACTTCAACAATGACGGCGGGGTCAACCGGTACGTCGAGCACTTTGATGATGTTGTCGAAGAAGCTGAAGTTGGCGGCTTTGGAGAAGATGATGAGGATATTGGTGCGGTCATCGGCAACCAGTTTGACTTCACCCACGATCATCTCGGTTCTTTCTTCTGGTAGTGCTCCAACTTGCTCAACCACATCGGCTTTTGGTGCGCGGATCACGCCGGGAAGCGTACGCACGGGCCCGGCTACTACGGTCTGTTCGGTTTTTTTTGTTTTGGCGGCTTCGACCAGTTCTTTCAGTTTCCCAGAGACCGTGGCGGCTTCGGCGTATTTGAGCTGATAGATGCGTGGTTCAATTTTTTCGGCGGGCTGGTCCACCATGCTGACGAGTTCCATAATGCGGGCGATGTTGGCCGAGGTGTCGGTGATGAGTACGCTGTTGATGCGAGCCATTTCAATGATTTTTCCGTAGCCGTGGACGAGGTGCTGAATGAGCGGCTGGACGTCGGCAAAGACGACGTAGCGCAGGGGGATGACTTGTGAAATAAGCTGGTCGGCCTGCGTATATTTCTTTTCGGGATCAAAGGGCAGAACTTCCAGGCCTTCCTGGCGGGCGTTGGCGATAGGAACCACTTTCAGGAATTTTTCGCCCATGGGTACGAGTGCAATCCCGTTCATCGCGAGAACGGTTTCGATGGCCTGTTTAGCTTCGTTCTGCGTGAGCTGACGGCCTTTGAGGGTGATCCGAGCACTCACATCAGCCTGTTTGATGATCGTGCGGCCGGTCCATTCGCGGTAAAGCTCAATGGCTTGTTCTAGCGGGGCATCCTCGAAACTGAGAGATATGAGTTGTTCTTCAGCTCGTGCGGGAAGCACGGCGAGCAGGACGGCGAGAAGAAGTGGGACAGTCAGGTTTTTCATAATTCAGTCCATTTACTTATTGTTTATTGGGTTCCAGCTTTTTTGCGGTAGGCGCAATCAATGAGCATGGAGCCTTTTAAAATGCGTTCGCGCTGGGAGTCGGGTGCGGCGTTGAGTTGCAGGGCGTCAAAGCGGATGCCTTTACTTTGTAGGTCGTAGAGAAAGCGGACGAGTGCATCCAGTGAGCCTTCCCAGTTGCAGCTGACACCTAGTTCGTAGAGGGCCCCGACCTGCTTTTCTTTTTCGGTCTGGGTGCGTACCAGATCGAGTCCGCGCTCATCGGCCATCTTTTTAATCAATTTGGGGAGTTCGGCGCTGATAGCAGTTTTTTCGTCATATTCTGGGAGCTGGGCCTGAAGCTCTTCAAGTCGGCTGAACCAGCCTGCTTTTTCTTCCAGAATGCGTTTATGAATTTCAATTTGACGCAGCAGGCGGGCTTTATCGTCATTCATGCGGCGTTGTTCGGCGATCTTTGAGCCAGCCAACCAGTAGGTGAACCCAGAGAGCAGTATGGTGAAGGTGAGTAGTCCCAGCGTCATTTCCCGTTTTGATATTTTCATGGCTTGGCCACCTTGGCGGTTTTCGGGAGTTCAGCCGTGACGGAAAAGGTGGAAACGCGCCGGTTGCTCAACATACGGGTGCTGACTGGCTGATCCTTGATGCCTTCAAAAATACCCGAGGCACCGAGCTTTTGGAAAAAGTCATATACTTCCTCTGCCCGCTCGCTGGAGCCGCGCAGGGTGACGACGTCGCCCTTTTTATAGGTAAACGAAGTGATTTCAACGCCGACGGGCAAGGACGCGGTGATTTCGCGCAGGCATTCCAAGGCTGAGCGTGAACGGTCGGCATATTTTTCGAGCGAAAGCATCTCCTCGCGGGCCGACTGTGCGGCGCGAGCTGGGCCTTCATATTTTGCAGCTTCCCGGCGGACACGATTATAAGACGACTGTTTGATAGAGAAAACGGCGCCGGTTATGGTGATGACGGCCAGCCAGATACTGAGTACGGCGATAGCGGCAACGGTAGCAATTTTCATCAGCCGCTTGCGCCGCTGAAGGTCAATCCATTCGCGCGGCACCAATTCAGCATGGTGCAGTCGTCGTTCTACCGTGCGCAGGGCCAGGCCTTCTGAAACCGGCGGAATGGAGCTTAGATCGTGCAACACCACTTCGGCATGGCATTCTTCACGCAACAAGTCGCACAGCAACGGGGGGACTTCTGCTTCGCTCCAGAAGAGTACGCCGGTTATTTCGCGGCGTCCGTATTCGGCTTCGAGCGAAAGCAGGGTATAACTGACTTCCTCGACGATTTCGCGCATGACCGCTTCATCGGTGAAGTTGTGAAAAAGTTCCAAAGATCGGAAACAAACCGGGGTTCCTTCGTCCACTACGATCATCGAAAACTCGGTATGTTCTTCGAGGATAAGCACCACGCGGCCTTCACAAAGCACCTGACCGTGGGCAATTAGCAGACTCCACCACGCCAGCACTTCGGCGTCGAGACTGCGGATATAGACATTTTGTGCTTTAAACAGATCGCCGAGGGTATCCACCGTTTTGCGCTGTGCGGCGACGGCCAGCACGCGCGAATGGTTTTCTGTCTGGTGGAGCACTTCGTAGGAAATGGTCAACTGATCGACCGGGAAGGGCGATATTTGATCCATCTGTAGTTCAACCATACCCTTAAGTTCATCGGGGTTGGTTGCAGGCAGTTCAAGTACGCGCATCAAAAGCTGCGAAGAAGGCAGTGAAACCGTTACAATGCCGCGAAAATTTTTGCGGATGTCAGCGAGCACTTCGGAAGGGAAAAGCGGGGCGTTTTCCTGCTGGAAAAAGCCTTCGGGAACCGGCAGTGAGCCTTCACGGATTTTTTCCGTACCCTTTCGGTTTCTACGCAACACCGCCCACTCGACAGTTTTGTCGGTGTAGTGAATGCCAGTTGTATGGTTGAACCACATCATTTAGACAATTTTCCTTCCAGCCAGAATAGAGGAATAGGCTCCTTTTCGCCCAGCTTAAAGATGCAGGATATTTGACTTTGAACATTGCCGACGGTTCCGATGGCGGTGACTGAGGCGTAATAAGGGGTTAGCGTGAAGACCCCGGCATCCAGTCCCATGGATGCAAAATCTTCAGTGCGGATTCCGTCGTCGTCTGTTCCGGCCTCGCCGTCAGGTCCAAGTCGTGCTTCTAGAATGGCATCAATCAACCCGTCAGAAATTTTAAGACCATTAAGTACTTCCACGCTGGCGCTGTTGGGGTCGATCTTGCCATCGCCCCACGTGGTAAGCTGCTTGGCGATGCCGGTGATGGGATTATCGGTCTTTTCATCCTCTGGGGTGCCGTAGAGCACTTCCTTGCCCCAGTTTTTAATGAGTAGTAGTTCATCGACGGTATCTATCGGGGCATTTTTACATTCATAGCCGCGCTTTTTATAAAATGAATCATCGGATTCTGCGCCATTCAGCTCGTGCAGATCGTTTTCATCCTGCCAGTCCTTCAGACAGCCGAGCATTTTATCCCATTGGGAGTTTGGAATGCCTGCCTGATCAAAGATCATGTGCCACTGTTTGGGAGTTAGCGTTTTTATGGAGTGGCGGCCTTCTTCATAATCAATTTTGACTGTAACTTCGCCGTCGCCGAACGCTTCCGTGTAATCAACGGGCAAAAATTCTTCAAGTCGGTCTTTGTTATTTAAATATTTATCTTCAGACATCTTCTTTTTGTCTTCATCTGTTTTGTTGGCATCTTTTTCTACAAAAAGCATGGCTTTAGCCATTTCTATGCCAGCCAGCGCCAGCTGATCGGCTTTAAACCGTTTGCGCTGGGCGGAAATGATGCGGGCTTCCATCTGCATTTCGAAAGCGAAAGAACTCACGATCATGGCGACAATCACCAGCACCCACATCACCACGACCAGCGCTGAGCCGCGTTTAGACCCACCCCGCCGTTCCGGCACCCCTCCGCAGGAGGGGATTATTTTGAGGGAAGTGCTCATAAGGGTTTGATCCCCTCCTTGGAGGGGTGGCCGCAGGCCGGGGTGGGTTGATTCCCGATCCCCTCCATGGGAGGGGTGGCCGCAGGCCGAGGTGGGTTGCTTCCCGACCCCCTCCTTGGAGGGGTGGCCGCAGGCCGGGGTGGGTTGTCTTTTATCCATGTTTCAATCCGTTCAACCACGGATCCAATATTGTTTTTTACCTCACAATCCCAGAAACGCAGAAAATGGATACCCAGCGATTCCAGCTGATGCTGGCGTTCATCATCATCCGCTTTTTTAAAATTGTGGCTGCTACCATCGACTTCGATGGCCAGCTGGAGTTCTTGGCAATAAAAGTCTACGACCCATTTCCCAATTGGTTTTTGTCGGTTGAAACGAACACCAAGTTGCCGTCGGTTCAGTTTGCCCCAAAGTAAAACTTCGGCCAGCGTCATATTCGATCGGAGCCGTTTAGCAAAAGGCTTTAGGTTGGAGTTATATTTCGGGATATTCATTTTTAAATTTCCGATTGGAGGAAATCCCACCCCGGCCTGCGGCCACCCCTCCGCAGGAGGGGATTATTCTGTAGGGGGTGCTCATAAGGGTGTGATCCCCGCTCTGGGAGAACCCACCCCGCCGTTCCGGCACCCCTCCGTAGGAGGGGATTTTTCTGTGAGAGATTGTAAGCTTTCGATCCCCTCCAACGGAGGAGTGGCCGCAGGCCGGGGTGGGTTGCTTCCCGATCCCCTCCAACGGAGGGGTGGCCGTAGGCCGGGGTGGGTTGTCTTTCAAGTTTCATTTTGCCTCGGAAATGTCATTGGTGACGCGTGGGCCGAGCGGAATTTCGATGAGTTGACGGAATTTGACTGGATCATCCTCTTTTTCCACTGGTTCAGCGTAGAGCGTGATTTCAATCAGGCCAGGAATGGCATTGCTGTATTCCCACTTTTCTTTCCAGCCTTCTTCATCTTTTTTTGTGTCATAAATTTTGCAACTTAAGCCCTTGATGTTTTCACTGACAAACCAGGTTTGTTTTTCCACTTTTTCTTCGTCTGCCAGATAGGGCCAAACCGTGACGACCAGGCCTTCCAGTCCGTCATCGTCCTCGCCGCCGCCGACCTCAATACGGTGTAAGCCCTGCGCGACGGCTTCGCCGGGCGGAATAAAGGCGCTACTGCCGGTTACCCAGCTGATGGTGTGCGCACCTTTTCCGGATGGATTATTTTCAATCCGGAAGGCGCATTTTTCCTGTGAGTTTGTGAGAAAAACCATGGAACGCAATGCAGAGGCCAGTTGGCCGAGAACAAAATCACCATGATGAGTTTTATCCATCATTTCGCGTCCGCCGGTCCACGCCCGTGTAGCGGTCGAAAAAGTTTGCCAGGCCACGGTCAATGCAATGGCGAGGATCACCATGGAGATCAGCACTTCGAGGAGGGTGAAGCCGCGATGCCGGCGCGGGATATGTAAGTGGGTATGGGGGTGCGTGAGTGAGGGAGTAACGGCAGGGCAGTTTCCCTTTACCCCCATACTCATACACTCCCACACTCCCATACCCCCACACTCCCACACTCCCACACTCTCTCTCACAGCTCCTCCTCCGGCTTAATGTAGTGCCAGGTGATGACCTCTTCGAAACTTTTGCGTCCGCGGTCGGACCAGCCTACTCGGGTACGCACCGTATAAAGTCCTTTGCGATTTTCGTCTGTCGGTTCGGTGACTTCTCGTTCCCAGGTATAGCCGAGATCGTCATCAAAGCTTCCGGAATCTATCCCGGTTTTCAGGGTACTTCGGGTCAGAGGATGTTCTGCGCCAGTTTGCAGAATCAGTCGTTGAGCCGTGCTGAAATGACGTGATTGCGAGATCACCGCCAGACAGCGTCCTGTTGCCAGCATCAGTGCTCCGGCACCGATACCGAGAATGGCTACCGCCAGCAGAACTTCAATAAGAGTGAGTCCGCGCTTCACCGGTTTTCCTCCACCGTAGTTTTCCCAGTGAGTGGATTGCAGGAGACTTTCGTCCGGCGGTTATCTTCGTTGCTGAATGTTAGTTTAAACCCTTCGTTCATGCCGGTGGGATAGTAGCGTACGGTATGCTCTTCGTTCAGATTTTTATCGGCTTTGGCCAAGTTTTCGAATGCGCTGATTTTAATTTCGTCCGGCAGTCGACGGGAGATTTCCGGTTCGGCACTGTTGGGTCCACCGACGGAGAGGGTTAATAGACCGTCTTTAAGCCGGAGTGTGCATACATCCTGTTTGATGATGGACATGCTGCGTGCGAAGCGAGCCATTCGGATCGTCGCACGAACGGCAGAATTCATCTGCGCGGTTTTTAAGGTTCCTCGGAACAGCGGTACCGAGATCCCTGTTGCAATCAGAATAATGACCACTACCAGCAGAATCTCAATGAGGGTGAAACCCCGTGATGGAATGGTGGAATGAGGGATCAATGGAATGTTGGGGGGCTGCGATTTGTGTATTTTCATTATTCCAGTATTCCATCATTCCATTTTTCCGTTTTCACTAGTCCCAGTTATTGAATTCTTTACCGTCGGATGCCGACTTACAGGAGAGATCAAATCCGCGGTTGTGGCTGCCGGGTTTGCTGTAAATAAATTTTTGTCCCCAAGGATCGTTCAGTTCGCTCGGTTTGAGATAGGGGCCTTTGCTGTCTTTGACGGTGGTTAGTTCTTCCAGTGCGTCCGGTAGGCGCAGGTGCTCCATTTCGTAGTTTTGAATAGCGGTTTCAAGACTCTTAATGCTGGCGCGTGCGGCGACATCCAGTGACATGCCGATTTTTCCGGACATTTTTGGAACTGCGATGCCGACGATAATACCAATAATTACCACGACGAGCAGGATTTCAATCAGCGTAAAACCGCCTTTGGATTGCCGATTGCCGATTTTAGATTTCCGATTTTTAATGCACGTTTCATTTTTCATAGTTCATCACTCCTCTTTCTATTAGACCCCGAGTCCACTGGTTAGATCAAAAACAGCCGTCAGCATACTGATGGCCACGAAACCGACAATCACTGCGACCCCTAGAATTAACACCGGCTCTAGAATAGTTGTTAGCACTTTAATGCTTTGATCGAGTTCGGCGTCGTAGCGCCGGGCAATATGCTTCAACGCGCCGGGCAGGTCGCCAGTTTCTTCGCCGACGGCCAGCATATCGGTCAGCAACGGCGGAAATACTTTACCGGCCGCCAGCGGACCTGAAACGCTTGATCCGTCGGTTACCCGCTCGCGGGCAGCGGCGATTTCTTTTGCAATGACCTCATTACCAACAGTTTCTTGCACGATCACCAGTGCTTTAAGGATGGGTACGCCATTGCGGATGAGAGTTTCAAGTGTGCGCGCGAAGTGGGCAAAGGCGTTGGCCGTAGTGATTTTGCGAATGATCGGCAGTTTAAGTTGCCGGTCATTCCACCAGAGCTTGCCAGCGGGCGTACGCAGCCAGCGCCGGAGGAATATGCTTCCGCCTGCTAGTAACAGGATCATCAGCCAGCCGTAGTGAATCATTCCATTGCTCATGGCCATTAGAATGCGGGTAGGCAGGGGCAGGGTGCCGCCGAGTTCGTCAAAAATGCTGGCGAAACGCGGTACGATAAACACCATCAGCCCGATCAGTGAGATCATCCCAACGCCGAGCACAATGGCCGGATAAATCATGGCGGTGATGACTTTGCCGCGCGCTTCCTGCACGCGTTCATAGTGACTACAAAGTCCATCCAGAGAATCTGCCAGTGCGCCGGAGGCTTCACCGGCGCGCACCATGCTGATGTAAAGTTGCTGGAAAGTATGCGGATAAATTCGAAGCGCGTCGGAAAGGGAACTACCCTGAACGACCTCATCGCGCAGGCGCCGGACAATCTGGGATTGGGCCGAGTCTCCGGTGCGGTTGGCCAGCGTGTGCAGGGCGCGGCCTAAGGTCATACCGGAAGAAAGCAGGTCAGCCATTTCGCGGGTGAAAAGCAGGGTGTCGCGAGCCCCCATTTTATTTTTTTTCCCGAAGCTTGTTTTTAGCGTTAAACGCTTTTTCACGGTGTTTGTACCGGTCTTTGCGGTGCCCTGATCAAGGGAAAGCGGGGTATAGCCCTTTTGTTGAAGCATGAGTAGCGCGGCACGTCGGTCGGCGGCATCCAGTGTGCCGTCCACCCGTTTACTGTCTGCGCCGCGCGCAATATATTTAAAAGTAGGCATAAAGCAGGTTGGAATTTCTAATTAAAATTCAGCGCATATAGTAATCTCAATTTGCTCATAAAAGGAGTCTTTTTTGTGGACATTCACTGGTTTGAATTCTTTTTGGTTTTATGTTGCAGTTTGATCGTCCGGCAGATTTCGCAACGGGTTCCGTCACAGCCACGTGCAGTGCAGTATTTACGTCCGTAAAGAATGAGCTGAATGTGCAGTTTAGTTCAGTGTTCCGGCGGAAAGAGCTTTTTTAGATCAGCTTACGGATTTTTTCCTGTCCAAGCTTCGCCATCTTCTCCGGCGTATCCGCTTTGGCGAACAGCGCGGGCGTTACCAGATTAACCCGCTTATCGGTACACTGAGCGGAAAGGATGACCGCGACCAGCAGGGTGTAGGTGTCTTTATGTTTCAGCGGCACGTCAACCACCGGATAAAGCTCTTCCAGCCGTTTTCCGATAAAATCAGCCCGTTCTTTTTTCGTTTTCATTAGGGAGTATTTTTACAGAAGGTAACGAAGGAAACGAAATATTTTTTTTGGTTGCGGCTTTGCGTGCTAGGTTGATCAGTGTCTAGCCGTGGTTAATTTATGTTCTCTAATTCAGCTGAAATGCGGTAATCTTACGGAATGAAACGTCAAGAATTCGTTAACGTGCTTCTTAAACGGGCTACTGGAAAGCCCTCAATACGCGGTGAGGCCTTTGCTCCCGCCAACATCGCGCTCTGTAAATATTGGGGAAAACGCGATCCGAAACTCAATCTACCTGTCAATTCGAGCCTTTCGATCTCGCTCGGGAAACTCGGTACGCACACCGTGGTGAAGTTCGCCAAAATCGCCGATCGCATTTTCCTGAACGGCAAACCGGCGTCGGCGGATTTCGCCGCGCGGCTTTCTAACTATCTCAACTTGTTTCGTGGTGACGGACAGTTTTTTGAAGTGCGAACGAAAAACAATATACCGACGGCTGCGGGTCTAGCTTCATCGGCTTCCGGCTTTGCCGCGCTGGTCAAAGCACTTGATCAGCTTTTCTGCTGGGGGTTTAATCCGCGTGAACTTTCCATGTTGGCGCGGCTGGGTAGCGGTAGCGCGGCTCGCTCATTGTACGACGGCTTCGCCGTTTGGCATGCCGGAGCACGTGCCGATGGCATGGACAGTTATGCTGAACCACTTTCCAGTGATTGGAAGGATTTGCGCATCGGCGTTCTTGAGGTTTCCAAGGCTCGGAAAAAAACTGGTTCAACCGATGGCATGAATCGTACCGTGGAAACCTCTGAGCTCTACGAAGCATGGCCTGCGCAAGCAAATTGCGACTTTGACGAGCTACGTACCGCGATTGCTGCTAAGGATTTTACATTGCTTGGAGAAACTGCTGAAAATAATGCGTTGGCAATGCACGCCACCATGTTAGCGGCGTGGCCGCCGCTTTGCTATTGGAAACCGCAATCGGTTGCGCTGATGCAAAAAGTCTGGCAGGCGCGTGAAGACGGCCTGGAGATTTATTTCACTATGGACGCTGGCCCGAACCTGAAACTGCTCTTTTTGAAAAAAAATCAGGCCGCTATCAAAGCGCTGTTCCCGAAAGCCCAAATCGTCAATCCGTGGGGCTGAAATGCCGGAGCTACCTGAAGTCGAAACCATTCGTCGCCAGCTCTGCTCTGCTGGCGTAGAAGGGCGCATAATCGAAAAGGTGCATATCGAATGGCCGCGCACGGTCGAACCGCTGACTCCGGACGCTTTTTCCAAGCAGGTTCAAGGTTGCACGCTCGGAAAAATTGACCGTCACGGCAAGTGGCTGATTTTTCGGTTAGAGAACTTCCACCCACCCCGGCCTGCGGCCACCCCTCCGATGGAGGGGAATTCTCAACGTGTGATCCCCTCCGGCGGAGGGGTGCCGGAACGGCGGGGTGGGTTTAATTTATTGGTGCATCTGCGCATGACCGGCGGGTTTTATCTGACGCAAGGCACACTAAAAAAAGGTTCGCATGACCGCGCTGTTCTTCAGTTGAGCGGCGGATTGAATTTGCATTTCCGCGACCCGCGCAAATTCGGACGGTGGAAGCTGGCCGCTTCGTTGGACGGCCTTGGACCCGATGCGCTGACGGTGACGAAAAAAGAATTTTTCCAAGCTTTGGAAGGCAAAAGCAAAGTGCTTAAGGCCCTGTTGCTTGATCAGTCATTTGTGGCGGGTGTCGGTAATATTTACGCCGACGAAGCACTGTTTGAGGCTCGGCTTGATCCGCACCGGAAGTCTCGGACTCTGAACGACGCCGAAAAGCTGGCGCTGTATAAAGCGGTGACGAAAGTCATCAAAGCCGGTGTGCGAAATAAAGGCACGTCGCTTGGTAGCGGGCAGGGTAATTATGTGGATCTGAACGGCGAAGCGGGTGGTCATCGCGAAAAAGTTAAAGTCTATGGTCGCGCCGGACTGCCGTGTGTTGTTTGCGGACGACCACTGAACAAAACACGGATCACCCAGCGCACGACGGTTTTTTGCGCTAATTGTCAGGGTTAAACTAATGTTTTATCGTGGCTCCGGACGCTGGGCTCGAACCAGCAACCAAGTGATTTAAAGTTGCTGGGGGAGTCCGGTCGCAAAAGAAAAAGAGATTGGATTCGTGAAAATTATCTTGTTGTCCATTATCCTGTAAATTCTCTTTGGTTGCGGTGGAACTGCGCCAGGTTCATTCGCGGTTAAAACGACTTTGATTGCTCTCAATCTACCGGGGACAGTTCAGAGGGCAAAAGTAAGAACCGTTTTTCCAATTTCCAGACCATTTTTGCGCCTCTTTGTGCGACGAGGTTTTCTGCTACGATAAACTCCTCTACGCCGCATGGCCGATGAGGGCGGATTCGTATTCGGGGAACATGATGATGGCGGGATGAACCCCAAAGGCTTTGGCGAGCTGTTCGGCCCGTTTTTTACCGATATCAATCCGGTCGTTTTCGAGGGAACTGATATTTTTAGCGTGAAGCCCCGATTTTTCTGCCAGTTGCTCCTGTGTCCAGCCTTTCAACTCGCGGAGCATCCGGATCGCTTCGCCGGTGGTCAGACTGGCATGCGGTTTTGCCGGAATAAATTCTTCATTCGTTTTCATCATTCACCTCAATATTTGTGCGCGTTGATATCGATCACGCTGACGGTCACAATCTCTTTCTCCACTTGATAGATCACTCGGTACTGGATACTTAATCTTGAAGACCTCTGCCCTGCGCGTTCGCCTTTCAACTTTTCGTCATGGAACCCGGGAAATTCCCGTAATTTATCCGGCCCGTGCCGGAATACTATGTCCTTCCAAAGCTCGTACTTCTTAACGACCTGCAACGGCAGGCTTTTGCACGTCTTGGCAATGCTCCGGTGTTCAAGGATGTTCCACATCATCAAAACTGATACCTTATTGTTTTCAATACGTCAACACTTCGTCGGCTGTAATGAAAACCAAACAAGCCGTTTCCAATATTTGGAATCTACAAAATCTCTTTAAGCGTTTTAAGGACGGCGCGGTTCTGGGCGGGCGTTCCAATGGTGATACGAATCCATTCCGGCAGGCCGTAGCCGTCCATCGGGCGAACGATAACTTTGCGTTTCTGCAGTTCGCCGAATACCTGTCGGCCGTTGCCGGTTTTTACCAGAAAAAAGTTGGCGTACGACGGAACCATTTCGAGTCCGCCGCCGATCTTCGGAAGTTCTTTGGCGAAGAGTTCCAAACCTTGGAAAACCATTTTGCGGGTTTTCTCCAGATGTTTGTCGTCGTCGAGCGCGGCGAAGGCAGCGGCCAAGGCCATGGAGTTGACGTTGAATGGCTGGCGGACACGGTTGAGCAGTTCAATCAGCTTTTCATGTCCGACGGCGTAGCCGATACGTAGTCCGGCCAATCCGTAGGCTTTGGAAAAGGTGCGGAGCACGATGACGTTTTCTCGGCCTGCACGAATTTCTTTAATCAGATCGGGCTTGGCCGCGTCAGGCATCAGCTCGAAATAAGCTTCGTCAAAAACGGCCAATACCTGCGGCGGCAGTTTTTTAAGAAAGGTTTTTATTTTCGTGGGCGTGACGATGGTGCCGGTCGGGTTGTTTGGATTGCAGATGATCACCATGCGGGTTTCCGGTGTGATCGCCGCGAGCATAGCATCAAGATCGTGCGCGAACTTTTTCATCGGCGCGGCGATCACCTTGGCGTTGAAGAGCATGGCGATGAGGCGGTAAACAACGAAGGCACCTTCACTCATCACCAGATTGGTTCCGGGGCTGAGATAAACGTGGCCTAGAAATTCGATCAGCTCATTACTGCCGTTACCGAAGAGCAGGTTCTGCGGTTTGACGCCGAGTTTTCCAGCCAGTTTATCTTTCAGGTAGAAACAGCCGCCGTCAGGATAACGGTGCATTTCTGTCGCGGCGGCGGCCATGGCTTTCATCGCCTTCGGCGACGGGCCGAGCTCATTTTCGTTGGAGGCGACTTTGATGATTTCGGAAATGTCGTCAAATCCCAGTTCGCGCGCTACTTCTTCAATCGGTTTGCCAGGCTCGTAAACCGGCAATGTTTCAATCCATTTATTTGGGGTCATACATTCTCCTAAGATTCAGTATAAAAATCGGCGGCAGATAAAATTCCAATGCCTGCTTCGGTCAATACGGTACAGGCGCGATCCGGATCATCAAAGCGAATGACAATCAGCGCGTTTTTCTTCGGCTTACAGGCAAAGGCGTACATATATTCGACACTCAGTCCGCCAGATTCAGCAATCTTCAAAATTTTCTCCAGACCACCGGGTTCGTCGTCCACTTCAATCGTCATGACATCGGTGGTGTTCACCGCAAAGCCAGCGCCTTCAAGTTCTTCTTTAGCGCGTTGCCATTCGCGGATGATCAGACGCAAAATACCGAATTCGCGGGTGTCGGCCAGCGTCATGGTGACGATATTGATTCCAGCCTTCGCCAGCGTTTCGCAGACGCGGCTGAGGTGCCCCGGGCGGTTTTCTAGAAAAACAGAGAGCTGTTTCAGTTTCATCTTCTCACTCCTTTTAGTCGCAAATATCTAAACACTAGTTACTAAACTCTAAATGCTAATTTATAAATTCTAAACAAACTCCAATGACAAATGATCAAAATACTTAAACTCAATCTTTCGATTTTGTAACAATCGCACCAAATATATGAGTAAGTTCTTTGGCTTCCTGTTCTAAACAAGTCCGCTCATCCTCAAGATCTTTTGCTAAAATCAGACGCAACCAAAGGCGTGACTCCTTGGCTTCTTTACGGCAGATCTTCGCGCGCATCAGAAAATCTTTTTTGCTCAACGCCTCATTGGCTTCGATGTAGTTCGCTGCCACAGATCCGGATGAACCGACGACTTGTTTGCAGTCTTCGATATTCGGAATATCTTTCATCACTCTGCGTACAAACGCCCTGACTGCCTTAGCAAACTCAAAGGTTCTCTCTTCCAGATCGTATAGTTGACCCATTGGGTTCCTGACGTTGAACTTGTTTAGAATTTAGTGTTTAGAAATTAGGATTTCCAATATTGAGTCATTGGTTCCGATTATCGACGACTCGTTTGGCTTTCCCTTCGCTACGCGCAATCGTGTTCGGCTCGACCAACCGAACCGGTACGCGCAGACCGACAACGTGATCGATGGCCTGCGCTAGCCGCATCTGAATCGACTCCAGTTCGCTAATGCGGTCGCCGAACATTTCTTTGGTGACTTCAACCAGCACTTCAATCTGATCGAGCCCGCCTTTGCGGGTTAGCAGAATCTGATAATGCGGCACCGCTTCCTCCACCGACAATAGCGCGGCTTCAATCTGCGACGGAAAAACGTTAACGCCGCGAATGATCATCATATCGTCACTACGCGAACGGATGCGGTTGATGCGACGGATGGTGCGGCCGCAGGCGCAGCGTTTTGAGTTAATGGAGGTGATATCGTGCGTCCGGTAGCGGATCATCGGAAACGCCTGCTTGGTGAGCGTCGTAATGACCAGTTCGCCTTCCGCGCCGTCGGGTAATACTTCGTCGGTTTCCGGATCAACGATTTCGATCAGGAAGTGATCTTCAAAGATATGTAATCCCGCCTGCTCCGAACATTCGATACCGACGCCGGGGCCGATGATTTCGGACAGGCCGTAAATGTCGAACGCCTTAATGCCGGACTCGCGCTGAATGTAGGCGCGCATCGCTTCGGTCCACGGCTCCGCGCCGAATACGCCGACCTTGACGCCAAGTTCTCTAAAGGAAATACCGCTGGCGTTGACCTTTTCAATCAGGTGGATGAAATAGCTGGGCGTACAGCAGATGGCGGTGACACCGAAATCTTTCATCACCAAAATCTGACGTTCCGTATTGCCGCCGGAAATCGGAATAACGGTCGCACCAAGCCGTTCCGCGCCGTAATGCGCACCGAGGCCCCCGGTGAACAGTCCGTAGCCGTAAGCATTCTGCAAAACATCGCCAGCGTGCATGCTAGTGGCCACGAAGGAGCGAAGCATGACACTGCTCCAGACATCGAGATCGTCCTGCGTATAACCTACCACGATCGGTTTGCCGGTAGTGCCGCTGGAAGCATGCAAACGAACCACATCTTTCATCGGCACAGCAAAAAGCCCGTACGGATACGTGTCGCGCAAATCGGTTTTCAGAGTAAACGGAAGTCGTTGCACATCTTTCAGGCTTTGGATATCGGCAGGCTTCAGACCGCGCTGATCCATGCGCTGACGAAAAAGTTCTACCTTGTCATAGCAACGCTGAACCGTCGCCTGCAACCGCTGTAACTGCAACGCTAGTAGTTCATCGGCTTCCAGAAAATCAGACATACATTCGGGATGAATATCACGTTCCATGTGTCTCCTCGCTGTTTACGTTCAATACGTTTGTGAGTGTGTGCGCACGTGGGAGCGTGAGTTGTTCAGAAGACAAATAGCCACAGACTTCTTCTTCCACCTTTGACTGAAATGTACACCACTGATCCGACTGATCAATCATACGCACCAATCCGCCGTTTATGGACTCATAAACAGCATCTAGCATTTCAAAACATTCCGGCGTGATATAGTGGCAACGAAGTGCAAATTCCAGCCACGACTGCGTTTCTGCCGCTTCGCTGTCAGCATCGGTCAATTTGCTACGAAAATGTGCTGGATAGCGCTGCTTGCGCCACGCTTCGGCAATCTGCTCACAAACAAAACGTGATGAGCGGCGAATCTGATCGGTCAGCGAATACCGTTCTTCCGGTGGCCAGCTTTTTGACGGCTCAAAAATCTGCATGGATGCATCGAACGCTGTCCGATACACCCGCAGATCTCTAAAGTGTTTGACCAATCCCATCTTTATTTTCTCACGTACTCACGCACTCCCACACCCCACACCCTCTCTCTCTTCCCCTCACCCTCACACACTCTTTCTGCCCAGTTCAAAAGCCGCTTCATTCACTGTATGCAACTTCTCTGGCAGTACTTCACGGATTACTTTTAGCCAGGCATCGACCGGAATATCCAGATGGCGACTCAGCAGTCCGAGCATGGCGATATTGAATGTCCGTTTGTTGGTTAGCTTTTCTAGCTCGAGCATGCCCGGCTTCAGAATCACCGTTTGCACCGAACATTCCGCTTCATAAAGCGGAAACTGATCGTCCTGAAATAGAACGAGAAAATCTATCTCGCCAGCGGGAATCATCGGGCTGAACACTTTTTTACCGAAGCGCACATCGCTGCAGATGGAACCGCCACGCTGACTCATGCCGTGCACTTCCGCCTTTTTAACATCAAGTCCCTGTTGGAAGAAAACTTCGGCAAGAATCTGGGTTGAAGTCAGCACGCCCATACCGCCCAGTCCGGCAATTTTAATACTCATTACTTTATCACTCATAAAAATCATCCTTGGTTTCAAGCTGGCTTCACGCCTTTGCGTGCCACGGCAAGAATGCAGGGACGCTGCACAATCAAAACCGTTAATTCATCTTTTTCAAGTGCCGCGACTAACGCTTTTTCAAACTCTCCAGGCTGACGTATTGGATCAAATATTCCAACGTTTGGAATATTCATCGCGCGGACAACTTCTTCATAATCGAGCCGGTTCGTCGGTGAATGATCGAGCAATCGTCCAGTGCCGGGATGTTCCTGCTGTCCGGTCATGGCCGTGGTCGCATTATCGAGAATCAGCAAAACGTGGCCGGTCGGCGGTACGTTATAAGCCATCTCCGCTAAGCCGGTCAGTCCACTATGAACGAACGTACTGTCACCAATCACGCTGACAACACGTTTGGCTTCTACGCGCGGTAGAACATGGCGCAGCCCTAAACCGACGCCAAGGCTCGCGCCCATGCAAATCTGCGTGTCCATAGTCGCCAGCGGTTGGAGCGCCGCTAGGGTGTAGCAGCCGATATCGCCTGCCACAATGCAGTTATGTTTCTTAAGGATTTCAAACGTCACCGTATGCGGACAGCCCGCGCAAAGTTGCGGCGGTTTGCCGCGCGGCGGCACAGCTTCCGGCGAGGCGTCACCAGCCAGAATCCGTTTGATACGGGTTACATCCAGTTCGCCAAAGCGGTACATTTCCGGAGCACTTTCGATTTTTCCGCCTGCGGCACGTACGGCATCGGCCATATACGGATCATTTTCTTCGACAACGACTGCGCGATCAACCGAAGCAACAAAATCAAGCATCTGCTGCATCGGTAGCGGATAGCTCATGCCGATTTTAAAAAATGAGGCGTCCGGCGCGGCTTCCCGCGCATGCTGATAGGCAACGCCCGAGACCAGAATACCGAGTTTTTGTGATCCATTAATTTTTAAATTCGGTCCTTCCTTTTCATTCCATTCGGCAATCTCCGCCAGCTTCTGCCGCAAACGACGGTGCGCCGGACGGGCATGACCCGGCACCATGACATGATACGGAATGTTGCGTTCAAAATGCGCCGTGGGCAGATTGGCATCCGGCTTACGTGGCGTGATAATCGTTCCGGAATGACAAACCCGGGTCGTCAGTTTGAGGATCACCGGAATTTTCCAACGTTCGGAAACTTCGAACGCGAGACGGGTGAAATCGTAGGCCTCCTGCGAGTCAGACGGCTCAAGGAGCGGTACGCCAGCGGCGACGGCATAGCGGCGAGTGTCCTGCTCGTTCTGACTGGAAGCCAACCCCGGGTCATCGGCCACCACGAATACCAGCGCACCATCTACACCGCTATAGGCGGCGGTGAAAAGCACATCGGCGGCAACATTAAGTCCGACGTGTTTCATCGTCGTGAAAGCACGCACACCGGCAAACGAAACGCCCAGCGCTACTTCGGCGGCGACTTTTTCGTTCGGTGCCCATTCGGCTTTACCGCCGAGTTTATTAAAGTCATCTAGAATCTCACTCGACGGAGTCCCTGGATATCCGGCTCCGCGGGCTGCGCCCGCATGCAGTGCGCCCAAGGCCACCGCTTCATTTCCCATTAAAAACTGTCGTTTCATTATTTCTCCTGATTCAAAAGTTCTAGCACCCAGTCCGGCGCACGGACAGGACGCCCATCCGTACCGAGCATCGCATGTACGGTGTGACCATGAGCAACGTCGCCGGAGCCGTTGGCCTGCACAATACGGTTTTCAAAACGAATTCGAGTGCCCGCGAGTTGTAAAAAGTCTGCATCTGGTCGGTTTCGCTATAGCGGACACGGAATTGAAGCGTATGAATTGGCACAGGATCTCCTTCTATTTTTCTTTGTTTTTTGCGTCTTTCCATACGCCAGCAAGACGTCCGGTTTTGAGTACACGATTGGCGGAACAAAAAACCAGTAGATCAAACCCGAAGACCAGCAAAGCCACCGCAAGGTTTTTCAACAGCTCCGTGCGCGACCCGTTTTTACAACGCAGAAACCGGGCAAATAAAATATGCCGAGGAATCAGCCACCAGCCACCGGTCTGGAAATCGGCTCGCAACATTTCAATCAGCCAATCTGGATTTTCTGCGGCTCGTTCCGCCAGCAACTGCCCGGCGTTATAATCGGGACGGCAATGCTCTTTCAAATAAATCAGCGTACGGTTCAGAATAACCGCTGAGACCGCTTGTCTTCTTTGGTGATTAAAAACATCAGAAAGGCCGGTGTAGCCCTCAAAAACATGCGCACTTTTCCCAGCGGTGCGGATGAGCGTGTTATCAACGGCCTGCGTGTAAAGCCGAGTAACGATCATGTATTTGATAAACCCGTCTTCTACCAGAATCCCTTTAGGAATCCGAAAACGCCGCGCAAAAGCCCCTCTCAGGCCATAAAGCTGACCGGTAAGACTACTGGGAGCCATCCGGTTCACCCGATTGATGGATAACGAAAGGCGGTCGGACAGGTTTTTGTGTACCTTAAACTGAATGTGCTTTATGGGCTCATCGTTAACAGCCAGCACGTTATCCGCCCCTTCGACAAAAGCATCAATCATGTTTTCAAACGTTTCCGCATGAAGAAATTCGATGTCTGCATCCATCAGAAAAATAAGCTCCGCATCTGGACAGGAGGCTTCGTGCACAAAAACATTCCATGCGTTGCTCTTAGAGGGCATCACTACCTCACGCACAACCAGATGCAACCTGTCCGCAGAAATATTTCGGGGCTTATACCGATCAAAGGCATCGCGTGCCGCGTCAGCCGTATGATCCGTGCATCCATTTGTCACGCAGATCACTTCAACTTTCAGACCTTTTTTCTCCAACTGCTGAAAAATCGACTGATTAAAAAGGGACCGGATCGTAGCCGGAATGGTACGTTCTTCGTTCCATGCGAGAATTCCGATACTCACTTGCATGGCGACGCCCTCCGATCTTTCCAGATATTGGCCAGCCGTCCGGTTTTCAGGTGCCATGCCGCAGAGAAAAACACAGGCACATCGAAAATAAAGGCCATGACGGCAACTGGCATCATAGAAAGCTTTTTAAACTTACCAATTTCCTGATTCTGCCAAAAGCGGAAGCGGAACCACGGCGACGGCATGGTTTCAAAAAGTCCGTTAACATGAATACCAAGCTGGACAAGACGATGCAGCCATGAGGGATCGTTCTCATCGCGCGCGCGCAGATAAGCCGTCAAATTGAGTTTCGGTTGTTCGCTGCGCATCGTTTTGAGATGTTGCATGAGTGTTTCGACGAAAGTCTGCCCGACAAAAAGACGCACGCGGCGGAAATAAATCTCCCGAAAAGTACGATAGGCTTCAAAGGTATAGCTGACATTGTGCGCTACCCCGATGCGGGACGGATTGTCTGTAGAGGTCGCCATATCGCTGACAATCATCCGCTTAAAACAGCCATCTACTGCACCGGGAAAATATTTTGGCAACCAGACCATCCGCATCGTAGCGGCGCGCGCACAAAAACAATGACCGCGCACCTGTGCCGTCTGCGTATGCTCGGTGAAGCGGGTAACCGCCAGATTCAGTCGGTCATATATGTTTTTACACTTTTCAGCTTCGATATGTTTTTTTCCGACAGGCGAAATAACCCGCATCGCGTAGTCTCTTTGCAATCGGCGAAGCATCAGTTCAAAGGCATCGGGCTGGTCGAGAATAATGTCGGCGTTGGCAAAATAAATAAAATCGTCATCAAGTCGGCTGTACGTATGCGCCAACAAGTTCCAAGCATTGGCAAAACCCGATTCAGGCACAATCTCCACAAACAAATTGACGGGGCCACCTTCAGGGAATGCCGTGCGTGTCTTTTTAAATAAATCCTGTGCGATTTCTACGGTTCGGTCAGCACATCCATTGGCGATAACAATCAATCTGGATTCAAAGCCGAGTGCTTTCGCGTTACGGAAAACTGTTTGATTGAGAATAGATTCAAGCGCCGCAGCAATACTGGACTCCTCATTGCAAGCCACTACGCCAACCGAGATTTTCAGTATATCACTCATACCGCTTCCAATCCTTGGAAAATCAATCATCAGCCTTCGGGTATGAGCCGAGAACCGTCAGTACGGCACAATGCTTTTCAAGTGCTTTGAGGGCCATTTTGACATGCGGATCATCCGCGTGACCTTCAAAGTCCACGAAGAAAAAGTATTCCCACGCTTTGTTTCGACTGGGGCGCGACTCAATTTTAGTCATGTTGATGCCATTAATCTTGAGAGAATCCAGCGCATCATGCAACGCGCCTACTTCATCTTTGATTCCAAAATAGATCGAGGTTTTATCCTCGCCAGTCGGCTCGCCATATTTACGTCCAATAACAAGAAACCGAGTCGTATTACCACTGGAGTCCTGAATATTTTCGGCGATGACATTAAGATTGTAAAGCTGAGCGGCCAATATGCTGGAGATGGCTGCGCAATCACTTCCAGCCGCCATTTCAGCGGCCAGCGCCGTACTGTTAACCGCAGAAAGTTCGACGCCAGAAAGGTTTTCACTGAGCCAGCGACGGCATTGGCCGATGGCCTCCTGCTTGCTGCAAACTCGCGTGATTTTATCTCTAGGCACCGAAGCGAGCAGGTAAAGAGACACGGGTAGATAGATTTCCGCGCAGATTTTCAACGTCGTGCCGGTAAACTGATCGAACGTATGAGTCACCGCGCCTTCAATCGAGTTTTCGATCGGCACGACGCCGTAGTCAGCAGAGCCATGCTCCACCGCACTGAAAACATCGGTGATGGTGCCAACCGGATGATAATCCACGCTGACGCCAAATTTTGCATGAGCCGCCTGATGTGTAAAGGTTGCCGGAGGACCCAAATAGGCAATCTTCAGATTGCTTTCGAGAGCCAGAGCCGCTGACATGATTTCGCGATAGATAGCCCGCGCAGATTCCTCGGGAAGAGGCCCTTCATTCAGTCGGGCAATCCGTTCAAATACCGCTTTTTCGCGGGACGGAACATAGATTTCGCCACCCTGTTCTTTTTTTGTTTTCCCGATTTCGAGCGCAACTTTAACCCGCTCGTTGAGCAGTTTAATCAGCTGCTCATCGAGAACGTCAATCTGCTTCCTTAGTTTCTCCAAACTCATCATCGTCCTCCATTACCGCCTGTTCCGCCTGCTATTCTAACTCTTTTTCCATAGCAGGGAAAGGTTTTGTCCGTTCCGGTTTTTCGATAGGAACCATTCGCTTAAGCTCTTCGATGCCAGGCATCTCTTCGAGGCTCCGTAAGCCGAAATGTTCAAGAAATCGTTGCGTCGTGCCAAAAAGCCACGGACGTCCAGGCAGATCGCTACGTCCGGTTACTTTAATAAGCTGCATCTCGACCAGATTACGCAACACCTGATCCACCGCCACGCCGCGAACCGATTCAATTTCCGACCGCAAAATCGGTTGGCGATAGGCAATGATTGCGAGGGTCTCAAGCGCCGGTTTTGACAGTCGCGAAGTCTGATCCCTATCGAGTAGCGTACGGACCCACGGGCCACAATTGATTTCATTCTGCAATCGAAAGCCGTGCGCCACTTCGGCAATGCACAGACCTGTACTGCCGCGAGTCAGCTCAGCCTTCAGTTCAGTGACTGCCGCCGTAATATCATCCTCTTTAAATTCGGCAAACTGCTGATAAAGGCCCCCATACCCAGCGCCCGCATCGTGCAAAGCCTTGCGGATTTCTTTAGCCGTTAGCGGCTTTTTGGCCGCAAATAGCAAAGCGCCGATAATCTCCTTCAACTCAGGAAGTTTTTCTATCTCGCTCATACCGACGCTTCCTCCTGTTGTAAAACCGAGTTGGGCTCGCCGTCGCCCTCCACCTGTTCAATAACAATTTCATCAAAATGATTATCCTGTCGAGCGGCCAGACGATTCAACTTAATCAGCTCCAGCACGGCGAGAAAAGTGCAAACAATCTCGTGGCGGGAACGCATACCCCGAAACAACCGACCCAGCGTAAGCGGCTTGCCGTTCTTCGTCAATTCCAGTAGATAATCCACTTTCTCACTGACGGTGTACTGCTCGGCGAAAATTTCGTTCAATTCCTCTTTCGGTACGCGGTCGAGCGCCTGATTCAGCGCACTGATCAGATCAAAAATACTAACATCGGACATGCCGACATCGGGTCGTATGCCGAGCTCAACATGCTCGCCCTCGCGCCCGAAAACGTTTTCCTGAACTTCTTCAAGATGACCGAGAAATCCAGCGGCATCCTTGAACTTTTTATATTCAACCAACTGGCGCACCAAATCCCAGCGTGGATCATCCTCGTCATCCTCTTCGACTGGGCCGCGCTCTTCATCGGGCAGCAACAGACGACTCTTGATCACCATCAGCGTCGCGGCCATCACAATAAAATCGCCAGCAATCTCAAGATTGAGGATTTTCATCAGATCAAGATATCCCATGTACTGGGTAGTAATTCGCCCAATGGGAATATCATAAATATCCACCTCGTCTTTTTTAATGAGGTAAAGGAGCAGATCAAGAGGACCTTCAAAGACCTCAAGATTCACTTTATATTCTTCGTTTGGGAGCAGGTCGGTCATATGCAATTCCTTAAAACTCATTGAGCGTCACCACACGTACTTCTTTCACAGTTTTCCACGCCTGATCATTGGTAATCACTACTTCGGCACCGGCGACCAGTGCCGCCGCCAACTGAATTGCGTCGGGAGTTTTAAATCCGTATGTAGCACGGAAATGAACTGCCTTGTCACAAACATCCGCGTTTATGGCTCTTAATTCAATTCTTTGCGAATCAGTCAGAAAGCGTCAGCGCCATTCTTCACGCTCCTTCTGAATATATTCTTCCGGAGTCAGACCGGTACTTTCCCACATCTCTTTTCCAACTCCGCACAGTTCGAGGATATCAGGCCGATCCGGAACAAGGCTCTCCGGAATATCTTCGAGTCGTCCTATTACCCTTCCAGATTTATGCGATTGACGAATTTCATCAATCACCTCGGTAACACGTCGATATTCCTCATCGTCCCACGTTCCGAAAATTGAACTGAAATCAATCGGCTCTCGTTTAGTATTTCTCTTTTGAACCTTGTATCTTTCCGCCACCGGTTCATTAACTATATTCTCCTCAATCGCCGTCAGCCGGGCGATTTTTTTGCCGGCCCGTTCAATGATGACTTCCTCATGCTTAATGGAAACCAGATTGAGCAATTCACCTAGATTCTGCCGCGCTTTAACTGCTGAAACCGTAATACTCATAGTACACCTCCAACCGGAATGTCATACTGACCATACTGATCATGTCAATCATTCCAACCCAACCGCTTTGCGGGCGGCGTGTAGGGTTTTGCGGGTTTCGGCGCGAGCCCTTTCGGCTCCCTGCCGGAGAACGTCGTTTACAAAATCGGGATTCTTTTCGAGCTCGGCGCGTTTTTCGCGCATCGGCGCAAAGTGTTCGTTAATTTTGACGAGCAGTTCTTTTTTCGCCGTGCCGTAACCAAAACCGGCAGTACGGAAGCGTGCGGACAGATCGGCGGCCTCGGCGTCGGTGACGAATAGTTTATAGAGCGCGAAAGCATTACAGGTGTCTGGATTCTTCGGTTCTTCAAGCGGTGTGCTGTCGGTGACAATCTGCATCACTCGCTTTTTGAGCGCGCCGGGTTCACCAAAGATTTCCAGCGTGTTGCCGTAGGACTTCGACATTTTCTGACCGTCGATACCCGGCACCACCGCTACGGAGTCGCGAATGGACGGCGCGGGAATGGTAAACACCTCGCCGAACTGGTTATTGAACTTCACGGCGATGTCGCGCGTCACTTCAACGTGTTGCTTCTGGTCGCGACCGACCGGCACCACCGTGGACTGCACCGAAAGAATATCGGCGGCCATCAGCACCGGATAAGCGAACAGGCTGTGCGTAGCGGCGATGCCCTTGGCCAGTTTGTCCTTGTAGGAATGACAGCGCTCCAGCAAACCCATCGGTGTGACCACCGAAAGAAGCCACGCCAACTCCTGCACTTCCGGAACATCGCTCTGACGGTAAAAGGCCGTCTTGTCTGGATTCAGTCCGGCGGCCAAAAAATCGAGCGCGACATCTTTAACCATCGTCCGTAGCGCGGCGGCATCGTTCACCGTCGTCAGCGCATGGTAGTCGGCGATGAACAAAAATGCCTCGCCATGTTCCTGCAACTCGATTGCGGGCTTCATCATCCCGAAATAATTGCCGATATGCAGTTTGCCCGAAGGCTGTATGCCCGAAAGTATTCTCATTTTTTTCACCATACCTCCACCTTTAGTCCAGGAATGCGGTTAAACTCGCGAACATTTCGTGTAACCAACACGCAATCATTTGCCAGCGCCGATGCCGCCAGCCATAAATCATGCGGCCCGATCATCTGGCCGCGCGCGGTCAAGTCACTCCATAATTCCGCGTGAATGCGTGAAACAGCCAGATCAATCTCCAGTATTTCCATCCCTTTGAGCAGTATTTCAACAAATGCAAGTCGCCGTGTCCGGATCGTCTCATCGGCAGCACGATGAACCCCGTGCAAAAGCTCGCTGGCTGAAATAACGGACAGAAAAACCGGAGAATCATCATGCTCGGCAATCATCCGGTCGATGTCCAAAGCGCCTTTTTCGCAGGCGATAAAAATATTAGTGTCGATCAGGAGTCCCATGGATTTCGAACTTCCGTGCTGTTGATTTCATTTCGTATGGCATCCATATCCCGCTCAAAAGAATCAGCTTCCTCCGGCGTCAACCGCGCCGACGTCTTTAATAAAGAGACCAGTTCGCTCAAGTGACGACCTTTCGGCACTGGGCGAAGTTCCGCCATTTCTCTGCCGCTTTTCATCAGTACAAACCGGTCACCCCGGTAGGCAACTCGGTTGATGTACTCAGAAAAGTTTCTGGCGACATCGGTTACACTTAAAGCAATCGCATTCATCAGTTACCTCTAAAATCATATAATATGATTATCTGATTTTATGTCAACAAGTATTTTTTACAAGCGAAGGAACTTAGCGCGGCAGAGCCGCAACCAAATTTCTGAAAAACGTTCAGGAAATTTGAAAAATAATCTTACTTTTGCCACTCGAACTGTCAACGGCAGATTGAAAGCAATTAAAACAAAAGAGCATGTAGCGCAAATCACTGAAAAATGCGAGATTTTGGAGAGGATTATAGGATAAACCGGATTAATTTCTCCGGTCATTCGCATCCTGTAAATTCTGTACCAGGGTAAGGGTCTATGAAAAGGATGATCTCTGAAAAAGAAAAACCCAATATTGGGAAAAAGAGTTTCTTTATTCGGGCCGTATTGATAGCGTGTAGAACGTTATGAAATGGATGCGAAAAGTGGTGCTGCTGACGGGTTTGGCTGTGGTGCTTTGCGGCACGGCCGCCGCGAGCAACCTATTTCCGTTTTATGACAACATCCAGACGGAGCAGGGTTCGTTCTTTGCGGTTCGTCCTTTTTATTCACATACCGTGGTTGAGGAAGGTCAAATTCGCGATTATATTTGGCCAATTTATTCGCGTAAGGAGTTTAAGGATGAGCAAAGCTCCCGCGCGATGATTTTTTGGTTTACTCACAAGTTTGATTCAAACGATGAGTCTCCGCGCAACCGTAACTGGCTGTTACCGGTTTATTTCCAAGGTCGCGACGTGAATGGCAAAGGTTATTTTGCGCTTTTTCCGCTTGGCGGAACGATCAAGGAGTTCCTGGGGCGTGACGAAATTGCGTTTGTGCTGTTTCCGGTGTTTGGAAAAAGCCGAATCAATGATCTGAAGACGACTAGTGTATTTTGGCCGATCTATTCGCGTACTCGCGGCGAGGATATTCAGCGTGACCGCGTTTTCCCGATTTATGGGCAGTCCTCGCTAGAAGGGAAATATAAGAAACGGTTTGTGCTCTGGCCGTTCTGGACGTCCGCTGAATATTTTTATCCGGGCGATTCCGGAAAATCATGGATTCTTTTTCCGCTTTGCGGCCGGTCAAAATTGGAACAGGAACGTACGCTGTGGATAATTCCGCCATTTTTCCGCTTTACCGATGGTGTGAAGCAGGATCGGCTTTTCTGTCCTTGGCCGTTTATCCAGAAGATGGATAGCGAGCCGCGTAGCAAATTTTATGTTTGGCCGCTCTGGGGTGAAGATCAATACACCGCCGGACAGCGACATCGTACCTTTTTACTTTGGCCGTTGCTTTGGTCGGAAAAAAGCGAGGATGCCAAATTGATTAAAACCCATCGTATGGCGATCCCGTTTTTATTTTCCGACAACAGTGTCGCGAAGACAAATAGCACCGAAGTGTCCAATTATTGGAAAATTTGGCCGCTGATGAGCTGGCAGAGAGAAGGGGATAATTCCCGGTTTCGCTTGCTGGAACTCTGGCCGCTCAAGAATAGCGCGCCGATCAAACGCAACTGGGCTCCGCTTTGGACTCTGTATAAGCGGACAAATACGGACGGGGTTGTTCGTAAAGACGTGCTGTGGTTTGGTTGGCATAGCGAGAGCGAACCTGTCACCGAACGCAAGGAATGGTCTTTACTCAAGGGATTAGTGGCGTATAAAAAAGACGGTGAAAAACAGAGTCTACGACTATTTTATGTTGTGCGTTTAGGGGAAGAGAAATGATCGCGCCGTTTAAAGAATTATACTGGTATCTGGATTTGCCGGTGCGGTCGTCCCGTCGTCTTGGGAAAATTATTTTGGCGACCTGCCACGATATGGGTAATGCGCTCATTATGCTCGCCTCTGCGACGCTTTACATCCGCACACTTTGGAGGCCGCGCGCACGCCGCGAAATGGCCATGCAGCTTTATGTCACCGGCATTAAAAGTCTCGGTGTGATTACTGTCGTCGCATTTTTTACCGGTATGATTCTTGCCTTGCAGACGGGTTTGGAACTCCGCCGTTTTGGGCAGGAGGTCAATATTGGTACGGCGGTGACGATTGTGATGATCCGCGAAATGGGGCCGTTTATGACGGCGTTGATTATTGCGGCTAGCGTCGGTTCAGCGATTGCCGCCCAGTTGGGTACAATGGCGGTTTCAGAAGAGATTTCGGCGTTGGAAGTGATGTCGATTAATCCGAACCGCTTTCTGGTGATGCCGCGGCTGGTGGCTTTGGCGGTCATGATGCCTATTTTGACGGTTTATACTAATGTCCTCGGCATCCTCGGTGGCGGGATTGTCGGTTCTACGCAGTTGGGCGTGGCGTTTCAGGCCTATCTTGATAACGCGACCCGTTATGCAGAAAACAAAGACCTGTATGTGGGTCTTTTTAAAGCATTTATTTTCGGAATTATCATTGCCACGGTGGCCTGCTATCAGGGGTTGAAAACTACTGAAGGCGCTGTCGGTGTTGGACGTGCCACTCGGCAGACCGTAATCATTTCCTTTCTGATGATTTTGGTTGTCGGCTATATGATCACGAGGCTTTTTTATATATGATTATTTTCGACAAAGTTACTAAACGGCTCGGCGGAAAAACCGTCCTTAATGAGGTCAGTTTCGAAGTGCCGCAAGGCGAAACGTTTGTAATCGTCGGCCTTTCGGGCGCGGGTAAGAGTGTTACCCTTAAGCACATGGTGCACCTGATGGTGCCGGATAGCGGTGAAATACGCATCGGTGATGACATCATTAGTAAAGCCCGTGGGGCTAATCTCGAACGGATGCGCCGCCGCTTCGGGGTTCTTTTCCAAGGCGCGGCACTGTTACAGTGGCTTTCCGTTTTTGAGAATGTGGCGTTGCCGCTCCGCGAGCTCACGAAAATGAGTGAGGAGGAGATAGAGAAAACCGTTCGCGAAAAGCTAGGCCTGCTCAATATGGAAGACTCAATGGAGACTTTTCCGGCTGACCTTTCTGGCGGTATGCAGAAGCGCGTCGGCCTCGCCCGTGCTATTGTCATGAATCCCGAGATTATTCTTTATGATGAGCCGACCTCTGGCCTTGACCCAGTGACCTCCCGCCTGATTGATAAGTTAATTGAAAATCTGCGCAGCGAACTGGGCATCACCAGTGTTGTTGTTACTCACGATTTGCAGAGTGCCTTGGCAATCGGTACGAGAATTATGATGATCGATGGCGGAAAAATTGTCGAAAACGCGACGCCGGAAGAATTTATTAAATCAACTAATGAAACCGTTCAACGGTTCCTCGAGTCTCAGTACATCACCCGCCGGGGTGCCTGGGAGAAGGGGATGGAGGAGCAGCATGTCTGATAAATATAATAAAGAGCTAAGTATTGAAGTCCTGGTCGGCTTCTTTATGTTCATCATTCTCATTGCGCTGGGCGTTTTTACCATCGTGCTGAGTAGGCAGAATTTTCTGCAGAAGAAGTATCCCATAGCGGTTTATTTCGAAGAAATTGGTGGTTTGCGTGAGGGCGATCCTGTTTTTCTGCGTGGTACGAAGGTGGGGGCTGTTAAAGAAACCAAGCTTGAAAATAATCAGGTGATTGTGCGGGCAGATCTCGATTCTCCCGTACAGTTGCGTCAAGGTTTCAAGGTAGAAGTCGTGGCTTCTTCGATGCTCGGCGGTAAACAACTCAATATTTCTGAAGGCCCTTTGAATGCCGAACCGCTGGCGGTTGACGCAATAATTGCTGGCACAAAACCAACGGATATTCTTGAAGAACTTGGCGCCGCTGTGGCGGGTATCCGGGAAATGACGGATCAGGTTGCAGCGGGTAAGGGGACACTTGGTAAACTTATTCAGGATGATGCGGTGTATAACACGTTGCAGGAGATGCTGACCAATTTGCGCGATGTCAGCACGAAACTGGCTCGCGGCGAAGGAACGATCGGTAAATTGCTGAACGAAGAAACGGTTTACACCGATCTGAAAGCAACTGTGGCTAACTTGCAGGAGGTCAGTGGACGACTGGCAAATGGTGAAGGCACGCTCGGGAAGCTATTGTCAAAAGATGACAAACTCTACACGGATCTTAGTGTCACGATGACGAATCTGCGTACGATCACCGACAAAGTCGGGTCGGGCGAAGGGACGTTAGGCAGGCTGGTTAACGACGATCAGATTTATGTCGAAGCACAGAAGCTCCTTGGAGAACTTCGCGCCGCTATTGATGATATGCGCGAAACCTCGCCGGTCACCACGTTCAGTACCATCCTCTTCGGCGCGTTTTAATCATAAGTTTGTAATGATTTAGGGGATGACTTGTGATGCATAATAACGAAGACTTTCCAGTTAGTGTTAAGCGACCGATAAAAATTCGTATTCTTCAATACGCATCGCTGGTTTTGGCTGTGGCCGGATTGGTTTTCCTATACCTATTTTCAGTCAATCGCGATCTTCCATTTGTCCGGATCGGTAACATTACGCCAACCATGAACTTTGCGTATGTCCGTATTGCCGGTGAAGTCACACGCGACGGCTCTGTTTTTCAATCCGGAGGCATTGGTTTTAGTGTGAATGATGGCAGTGGCGATATTTCGGTTATGGGCGGACGGGTGCAGGCCAAAGTTCTTGAAGCCGCTGGAAAACTTCCACGGCGCGGCGACCGTATCGAAGTGGCTGGCAGCCTCAGCATCAGTGCCGATCAGGATGCTACACTGCGTATGCAGTCGGCGGATCAACTTGTTTTAAATCGCAAACGGCCTGCCGCGATTCCTTCGGCAGATTCCCGCACCCCATTGGCGAACGTTACGGTTGCGCAGCAGGGTCGGACGGTTGCCGTCGCGGGTATATTGAAATCTATTGACGTCCCAGGGCCTGGCGTCAGAGCTCCTTACGTTTTTACATTGGAAGAAAACGGCGCAGAACTGGCGGTGATTTTTTGGGACGATGTTTTCCAAGGGTTGGACAAAAAACTTCCAATGCCTGGAAAATTTATCAGTGCCTGCGGACGGGTTGATGTTTACAAGAATGTCATACAACTCAAAGTGCAGGCAGTTGGCGACTTACGCATCATCGAAGAGGCTGGAAAGTGATTTTCATGGTGGCGGTGGCCTCCGTGCTCACCGGAACCTTGTTGTCCTGCCTGTTTGCTATGCTGCCGGGGCTGCATATCTATAATGTCATGGGGCTTACCGCGTTGTTCCTCCATTCATTGTCAGGGAGCGGCATTGCCACTATGCCTGAGATCTATATTTCTTTCATGATCGGCCTTGTTACCGGTTGGTCTGTGCTTAACACGATTCCTTCTGTTTTGCTTGGGACTCCGGATGAAAGTTCCATTTTTACTGTACTGCCCGGTCAGAAATATCTCATGACTGGACGCGGCTATGAGGGCACCATGATGATTGGCGCTGGCAGTCTCGTCGGTATTTTTATGCTCGTTTTCCTGATTGGACCCTTTGCGCCGAAATTTCTGCCGGTTGTTCGCTATGTACTTAATCCTCACATGCATTGGATTATTTGGGTCATTATAATTTTCATGCTGATCACCGAGTGGCCGAAAGGTGGAACACAGGGACCAGCCGGTTGGCGTAAATTTTTCGACGCGTGGTCGACGCTTAGTGCGGGATTGCTCACTTTTTTTCTCTCCGGCCTGCTTGGATTTCTGCTGATTTATCGGTCTCCGGTTTCCATTGATAATGCCTTTCAGAATATCATGCCTGCCTTTGTCGGACTCTTTGCGGTGCCTTGGTGTTTGCTCAATGCGATTAGCGGAGCGAAAATTCCGAAACAACGTGTGCGTGATACGCTCAATTTTGATGGGGATCTGTTGTTGCGCAGCAGTATCGCAGGCGGCATTGGCGGCGGTTTTGCTGCATTCTTTCCGGTGGTTACGGGTGGCCTTGGCGGACTGCTTGCGGGTCATGCCACCGCTCAGCGTGACGAACGTGTTTTTATGATGTCCCAGGGCGTTTCAAAAGTCGTTTACTACACCGGTGCGTTATTGCTCTTTTTTGTACCGGGGCTTCATCTCACGCGTGGTGGCGGTGCCTGGATTATTGAAGGACTTTATATTCCGTGTACGCAGGGTGATTATTATCTAGCACTCGGATCTATTGCTCTGTCGGGCGCAATGGCCTTCCTTCTTATGTCTCCGCTTACCAAAGGAATGCTCAGACTGATGGGGAAAATCGACTATCGCCGCATCTCGATTTTTTCGCTGGGTATCATCTCCTTACTTGTTTTCTTTATTACTGGACGGGCCGGTCTTTTCGTTATGATCGTCAGCACCGGCATCGGCTTGATTCCTGTACTTTTTGGATCACGCCGGTTGAATTGCCTCGGAGTATTGCTTTTACCCATGGCCTGCAACATGTCCGGGGTCGGTGTGTCGGTCGCCGCGTTGTTAGGATTACTTTAGAAAAAGATTCGCCAGCACTGGCCAAAAGAACAAGACGCAAAGGTAGGGCGCGATCGCCGAGCGCGCCGGACGGTGTGTGGAGTTTTGACAGGATAACAGGATTAACAGGATGGGAGTTTTGCCACGAGAGAACGCAAGGAACACAAAGGAAAGCTCTGACCTTTGACTTTTGATCTCTGACTTCAGATTGTCAGACCTCTGTCTCCCGTCCTCAGACTCCCATACGCCCATACACACTCACTCCACCACGCAGTCTCAACATTTCTTCCTTTCTCTTTTTTGTATTTCTTTTAAACTCCGTAATATTGTTGCATGTTTTAGGGTGTGAGTTGGGGCGGATAAGGTGTGGGCAACGAGGATTGGATAGAGCGGTTAAGTGAGGGAGTTTATGGGAGTTGAAAAGTCAAATAACGAATTAGGCGGACTGACCTTTTTTTTCATCATATAATCAAAGCTCAAGATTAATCGATGCAAGCAAAAAATACGTAAATAATAGGACTGACACTTTTTTTTGATGAATTAGGCGGCCTGATCCTTTCGGCAGCTAACGGGTTACCCGAACGACTCGTCCATCCCCATCCAGTACGACAATAATGCTTCCTCTTAAAAATTTCTCCCACCAATAGTACGCCCACCCCGGCGGCGACGATTCTATTTCCATTTGTCGTCCTAAAGTAATGGCTTTTTCTACGTATTCTGAAGGGATGTCTTTTTCCTTCATGAAATCCAGTGCTTTGCCGGAATAGAGCCGTCCATTAATTACTTCGGGCTTTGACGGAATGAATAGGCCGGCTACAGGAAGTTTCGCATCTTCCGGAACCGTCACCTGAACCCGGTCGTTCTCGGCTCCCGGAAGATTCGCCGGTCTTTTCCCGTTGATAAAAATCTGCCAGACATCCACATGTAGAGCACAATCATATCCTTTTCTTTTCAGTTTAGCCGAATTCCATCCAACCACAAACCCATCTGAGGTATATACCCATTTGTAATCACGATCGCTCCATACGAGCCACTCCAGCACTTCCTTCTCAGAACAAAAATGCTGTTGTCCCTCCTGCAAAACAAAATGCACAGGTTTTCCGGTCACGGGTGTTTTCATCCCCATACTTCCGTACCAGCGGTCATGTCGTTTTTGCAGACGAAGGGCTCTCTCTCTTCTATTCCACTGGTAGGTTCGTTCCGTGCCTTCTCCGGCCTCAATCAGAATGGTTCCGTTTTCGTTGGTCGCCTCAACAACCATACCTTTGCACATCGCCATTTCGGTCGGACCCTCCCGAAAAAGTGCGAAGCCGGATGTGAGCACCTGCGTCACGAGACAGGCGACTACGAACAACGAACGAGACATGCATGACATCGTCTTCATTACTTGCACCCCGATCCGTCATCATCGGCGCCGCCAAAGAGCCGAGCGAGTCCACCGGGGATGCCTGTCATCCATCCCAGTGCCTCTATCGGTGTTGGAACAGGATAGCCTTCTGATGTAACCCAAAAGTTCGGATCCCAAGGTGCCACCTTAAGAAGACCTCCTGCAAGACGAGCATCGTCCATGTAACCATGGCCATCATCTGCAATGCGGGTATCATGATTTTTATATGCGGTATCACGTGCATCGACAGCTGGACGAGCCCGGTCCTCGTCTGTTAATTCACTTTCCGGTTTTTCCTGGCCGGCAGTCCAGTTCGGCCCACCATTATCCTCATGCCATTTCCACAAACCCATTGGATCAGTGAAGTTGACGGGGTTGTTTCCGCAGAAGACATAGAGGTTCAAACCACCAGAAATCCCGATCGGGTCTTTGGAGAGCCAGCGGCCGGTTTCGGGCGAATACCAACGGGTGCGGAAGTAGTAGAGATGAGTTTGGGAATCGTATTCGCGACCTTGGAAGAGGTAACGATTCCCGAGCTGGGACGTTTCGAGTTTCGAGTTGCTTGCATCGTAGACGGTTGGATTGCCCCATGCATCGTATTCGTAGGATTCGACGACAGTGCCGGAGGCGTCGGTGAAGGACAGCACGCTGTTCTGGTGATCTTTCAGCGCGTAATAGGTGTTGGTTTCAGTTGCCCCATGAACTGTCATGGCGAGCAAGTTATCAATTCCCGGGCCCCATGTATAGGAACGAATGATGTCGCCGTTTTCGTCCAAATCAGCAGCTACCTGTTGACCATTATAAGTATAGTATTCGGTGTTGGTTTGGCTCGCAGAGCCAACGCTACAACTTATTTTCC
>JBBQSL010000013.1:0-34108 GCA_038213895.1 Kiritimatiellales bacterium
GGCATCCACCCAGGGCTCCGACCGGGAATGGAGTATCCGGTGCAACCCAAGCTTTTTCGCCATGGTTATCACTGCGCGACTCGCTCCAAGTTCTCGCGAACTCAACACGTTTGTTGCGTCTGGTGAATCAACGGGGACGACTTTCTCCCTGAATGCAAACTGAAGCATCTTTAACTGCTTGCTGGTGCAGCCGGTAATGCGACCGAGCTGAGTGTGTCGTGGCGCTTTTTCAACCTTATTCCAGAAGGTGTTGCGTAATATCCCCACGGGATTTTTACGTGAAGTTTGTATTTCGAGATGAATATTGCCGTTTTTCGTTTGCATGGCCGTATTAAATCGTAATAGATATTTAATGTCAAGCATATAATGTAATTTTGCATGGCTATGTTTCGAAGCTAAAAAACGAGCTAAATCGTTATCTTACAAATAGTTATGCCGATTTATCCCCTACAATGTCCGTTTGGACGCAACGTCGCCGTTGTCGTGGGGGATAACGGCTTGATCCTCTGCTCCACGAACATCCAAACCTGGACGCTGGCCTCGCTCAGTAATTACTCCAGCCTCCCGATGCTTTCGTCGATTACCTGCGGAGATGCTGGATTTATTGGTGTAGGCAATCTTGCGATGCAAATCCCGGTCATGGTCCGCTCGCTCGACGGGATGATCTGGAGTGGGTTTGAAAACTATACCTCCGACCTCCAGATGCACAATGCCGTCAAAGGTGCAGATGGAAAATATGTCGCCACTGGCAACGGGTGCGTCAGCCTGACAACCAACGGAGTTACATGGACGGCAGGGGCTCTGAATGGTGTCTGGGCCAGTCTTTCCGCAATTGCATTCGGAGAAAATCGGTTCGTTGCCGCTGGAATGCCGGGATGCCTGCTGGTTTTCAAAGACGGCCTGACTTGGGTTGATCAGCAGGTCATTTCCGCACCTCTCACCGGAATCGCATACGGCAATGGTCGCTTCGTTGCAGTAAGCTACTTCGGAACCTTCCTGACGGTGGAATACCTCCCAGACAGTGATCATGACGGGCTATCTGACGGAATGGAGAGAAAGCTGGGCACAAACCCTCTCGACACTAAATCTCTATTTGCCATTTTCAATCCGGCAGATACCCCTCGCCTGGCAACCGGGATACAAATCAAATGGCCAAGCGTAGCGGGACGCCTCTATACAATCAACCGCTCCACAAATCTGATGCAGGGATTTTCTCTTTACGCTCTGGTAGAAGGCTCTGCAGGAACAACCCTATTTACGGATACCGGAGCAACCAATACCACCCCCTATTATTACAGAATACAAACTCAACTGGAATAGGCTGCGACTCGCTACGAATTAGCGGCCAAATTTACGGTTCAACTCGGTAAAGCTGGTGAAAATCAGCGTCGGCCTCCCGTGCGGACAGGTATAAGGCATCTCGGTTTTTGACAGATCCTCAACCAGCCGTTCAATAGCGATCAAGGACAGCGACTCCCTCGCCTTAACAGAGGCACGACAGGCTGCCTGCGCCACCGTTTCCTGCAATGCCGTACGCGCGGCTCGTGCCGCCGAACCATTGCGTTCCAGCGCTTTAGCAATGCCACTCAAAATCGCTACCGGCGACCCGCTCTGAAGGTGCACAGGGAGCGCATCGACCAAAAAAGAGTCCTGCCCGAAATCGGAAATGCCGAAGCCCATTTCATCAAGTGCCAACAAATGACAACGAAGCGCCTCGGCATCCGCCGGCATCAGCTCGATCACCTCAGGGGTCAGCAACCCCTGACGCAACGGCTTGCCCGCCGTGAGATCGCTCATAAATTTTTCAAACAACACCCGCTCGTGCGCCGCCTGCGGATCCATCAGAACAATCCCCTCTTCCGTTTCAAGCACCACATAAAGACCGCCCGCCTGACCCATCACGCGGCACCATTTCCAGGGACTGGAAGACGAAGAGGAAGAGGTCAGAGGTCGGAGGTCAGAGGTCGGAGGCGCGGGAGTTGGCTGTTCAGCATTCTCTCTGTGATCCTCTGATCTCTGACCTCTGATCTCTGACCTCTGATCTCTGACCCCTGACTGCTGACCTCTGATCTCTGACCTCTGACCTCTGATCTCTGGTATCCGATACCCAACTCATGCTGCTTTACGCTGGGAGGGGCGGGTCGCGGTGCCTCAAATTTAAACGAAGGTTCGCGCCGTTCGACTTCTGGGGCCTCCAAGGTCAAAGCCTTCTGTACCGCCGCAATCACCATATCGCGCACGTCGCTGGGATGGCGAAAGCGTACTTCCTTTTTCGACGGGTGGACATTTACATCCACCAGTTCAGGCGGGGTCTCGATAAAAAGGAACGCCGACGGATAGCGTCCACGAGCCAGCACCGCGTGATAAGCCTCATTCAGTGCATGATAAATCACCGGCGCAGAGGCGGGACGTCCGTTGATAAAAACATACTGATCGGAGCGGTCTTTCCTCCCCGTCTGCGGCAGTCCCGCAAAACCGGAGACCTTTACCGTCTCGATGCCAAAGTCAAGTTTACGCAAGTTGCTTAGAAATGCCGGACTGTACAGTGCGGTAATACGGTCGGCCAGCGATGAACCACCTGGCAGGTTGTACACCTCACGTCCGTCAGACGTGAAGGTAAGGCCCGTTTCTGGGTGTGCCAGCGCATAAACGGCAAAAAGCTGTCGGATCTGCGCCAGCTCCGTCGCCTCGGCACGTAGAAACTTGCGCCGCGCCGGTACATTGAAAAACAAATTGCGCACTTCCATCCGCGTTCCAGGCGGACAGCCCGCATCAAGCACATCCTGAAGTTTGCCGCCACTCACCTGAATCTGCGTCCCGCTCAGTTCGGTTGAGGGCCGCGTAATCAGCGTAAAGCGCGACACGGCAGAAATGGACGAAAGAGCCTCGCCGCGAAACCCGAGCGTAACGACCGCCTCCACTTCTTCGGCCGTGCGGATTTTACTCGTCGCATGACGTTCAATGGAAAGCAACGCATCATCGCGATTCATACCGGAGCCGTTGTCAGACACCGCGATCAACTGCATACCGCCCTGCACAACTTCAACATCAACCTGCGTCGCGCCAGAATCCAATGCATTCTCGACCAGCTCCTTCATTACCGAAGCAGGTCGCTCGATTACCTCTCCCGCCGCGATCTTATTGATCACATGGTCCGGAAGCATCTGAATGTGCTGACTCATCGGCAAACAATCTAGCGGATGTACGAAAGATTCGGAAGATTTTTAACCGCAATGGACAAGGAATCCTAATCACCACCATAAACCGAGCAAAACAAGAATCAACGCCACGCCCGCTTCGAGCAGTGCCATCCGCAGTACATTAAATTTCGGCGCGACATTTCGGATGCGTTCATGATTCCATAAACCAAACGCCGCATCCAACAGCAACAGAATCGCCGCCCACACTCTGATTGCATCCCAATTCATCTCACTACGCCCATGTTCGTTCATTCCAATATCAAATTAACGGGTCATACCAATCCCCGCTGTATTTTCGGTAAAAAGTAGAACGACCGGCCCGGTCGTTTTTCCGCCACAGCGGATCTGTCGGCTTGTCCGCCGTAGCGCAACGCGCGAAGGAGGAAGGCAGAAAGCGAGCGAGACGCTCACTCTACTTTCCTCTGAACAGCAGAACCATTCCAAACATCGGAAGGTTTTTACCGGATTTCCCCCGAACTTGGAAGCGCGGCGAAACTGTTTTTGAGGCAATTTCAGAGTTTTCCAAAAATGTAGGACGTGCCTCCCGTATCCGGGGGCGCGTGAATTGCGCGGCCTCTTCGAGAACCGCGCCCTACATAAAATCGGGGGCACGCAGCTCCGCTCCCTTGCCGTCACTATGGCCGCCGCACGGGATACCGTTTGTCGGCAGAATACAAAGCGGCGTGGCTCGGAATACCGTTTCCCGCACGCACTCTAAAAGTTCAGATGTTTGCGGAAATCTCATCCTGTCGATCCTGTAATCCTGTCAAAACCCGCCCCACAGTCCGTCAGCCTTTGAGCCGAATATTGACCGCCACCAGATCGAAATAATCCGGATCGTAGTCTCCGCCCATCCATTCCAACAGGGATTTCTGTTCGTCGTCTTTCTCCGGAGCCGCCAGCGCTTCCAGTAAGGCTTCGTAGCCGGGATAGCTACCGCAATCTTCTGGCGGACAGGCCCGCTTGCCAGACAGACAAAGGGCACCCTGCTTCTGCGACTCAACTGGGAAAATTTTCTCCACGGTGATTTCATGAATCCAGCTGTCACCGAAGTCATATTCGTATAAAAACTTCTGTTTCTCTTTGTTCAACAGCCCGCCCAGCAAGACCATGCTTTCGTCCTCCATATCCATCTCATCATATGCCTCTGCAGAAGTATAACTGCGCCCACCGATTTCAAAGCGGTGCATATGACCATTATGCCAACCCATAACGATTTGAATCACCTCATGCAAATTTCCGAGCGTATAATTATCAGGCAGAACGACCCGTCGCCAGATCGCCGGACGCATATACTTCAGCGCGATTTTTAACTGAATCGCATTCTTCGCCGGAGGAAACCACATTTTCGTTCCCGCACCTCGTTTTGCAGCCATGGTTGCATTCCTTTCGTTTATTTAGTTTAACTCAAACTCAATGGGTAAAGTTATATCTAGCGGTTCGGGCAAGACCTGTCCAATGTTTCGTCCCTGAATTTTACTTAACGCGGACTCAACGCCTTTGCCGAGCAGCGGGTGTCCGCGCCGTTCTCCGATCTCATAGCTGGAAACTGTGCCATCCGCTGAAAGGCGGATGCGCACACGACACCAACCCGTATACCCAGCGCGGCGTGCGGCCTCTGGATAATACTTTTCATGCTCTACCATCGCACGCACCTTGGCGATGGCGCTGGCCCGCCAGTCAACAGCAGCCTTCACATTTCCCGCCAGCGGTTCCACTGAGGCCACCTCGGTCGACTGAGAAGCCGCCACCTGCGCCACTTGCGCTTCGGACGGACTTGGTTGGGGTTCAACCAGCGATTTTTCCGGAGCTTTTTCTAACGCCACATCCGCCTTTTCAGGAATAACAGGTGCTGGAACCACAACCAGTTCAGGCACGGGCGCTGGCGGAGTCGCAGTAGCTTTCAGCTCAATCTGCACGAAACTCAGGCTGACCGCTTTTGGCCCCAATGCCGGGCGCAGATCAACCGCAGCCCGTTGGGTCATAAAAAAAATAAACGCTCCGGTGGCAATATAAAAAAAACCGCTGAGCGCCAACGCCACCAAGCCACTGCGCCGTTCGGATGTACGAAAACTATTCACGGCCTGCAGGAAGCGTAGTGATCGAAATATCTTCGCGGTTCAATAGACGCGCCTCATCCACGACCGCCAGAAACGCTTCAAACGGCGCGGCACGATCAACAAACAAATTGATCCCTCGTTCCGGATTCGCTTTAAGCAGGGCAGGTATCTCCTCCTGGGGTAGCGGCGCGTTACCGTAAGAAATTGCGCCTTGTGCATCGATCGTAATCACCAGCAGATCTTTACGCTCGGTAGCAACTGCCGCCGAAGAGGCCTTCGCCAGATTGATCGGTAGCGACGGACGGACAAAGGTTGTCGTGAGAAAAAAGAAAATCAGCAGGATAAAAATAGTATCCACCATCGGAGTCAGATCAATCTCCGCATCAAACTCATCATCTAAAGAAAAATGTTCAAACATAGCACAGCTTCTATTTTACATTCCGTATAAGAGACCGAGCGCTTTCAATACACTCGATCATCAGCGAACGAATGCGTAGGCGGATCAGATAATAAAAAACTAAGGTTGGAATAGCGATCGTCAGCCCCATAATGGTTGTAATTAGCGCCTCCCAGATTCCATTAGCCAACACCGACTGATCAGCCACCGCCTGCGCAGACATCCCGTGAAAAACCTTCGAAATCCCTAACACCGTCCCATACAACCCTAGCAATGGAGAAATCACCGAAATCAACCGCAATACAGTGACCGCAACATAGGTGCGTCCAAAGGTGCGCTGGAAAAGATACTGAACCTCCTCCTGCACCTCGCCGCGCGGCGTCTGATGTTTCAATACATCCCAGAGAACAGAACTAAGCGGGTTGGTTCGTGACTGCTCCTCCGTCACCGCTGGCTCTGGCTTTTCAAATGCCGCGCGAAACTTCCTAAATCCACGTGGAACCCACGCCAAATAAATCAACGACTGAAAAAAGAAATAGAGACTAAAAAATGGCAGGAACGCCAACACCACGCCCGCCATCCCAATTTTATCATATAAGCCTACAAACATAATTCTTCTCCAAAGACACAATAGATTTCACGACGCTCTTCCGATTAAAGTTAAATATCCTGCATTCGCTATGCAGATAACTAAAAAAGAGACACTTCTGCAATCTAGTAATTCCCAACGAAAATTACGGTTGGTAGGTTGTAAGTTTAAATGCCGTATACGGAAACGAAGTGTACTAGGCCGGAATAAACCTTTCTTCATTCACCACCACTAGCGTCCCAATATTAATCCCACAGCGACAACTGGTTACAGAAGTCGCCTCCTTTGTCTAATTGCTCCACGTTCTAAAACACCTGTAAAAGCGGCATTTTTTCGACATTTAAACATCCATGAAAATCCTTATTATATGTTTTTACCGCTCTAACGGGATTCGATGATCAACCGGATGAACTGCGCTGGCTTAGAGTCGTTCGTCAACCGATTGGTTACGAGATCAAATTCGGCATCCAGTATGCCGGTTCCGATCACCACATAATTGCCATTTGTCCATGAGCCGGTCGCCAAATTTGTAGATACTTCGAGATGGTACTCCAACCCCAGAATATCAGCGTTATTGCGCTTAGCATAAACATATTCAAATCTGTTACTTTCTGCGGTCTGGTCGGCTCTAAAGCTTACATAGCCAATATCATTTATGTCGGCAGGATCACCACCAAGCGCCCATTCGCCAAGATTGACCGCATTGTCGCCATCAGCATTGTCCATCATGTTGGTCAACGTCCCCACGCTATACCGGTCGATCCATTTTGAATAGGCGGCATCGCCGGTATCGCCAGCAATGACAACAGCTGGGGTATCTATAAGTGGTTGGCCGGCGTCATTCAGCAGGCTTGCATGGAGAGTCCATTCGGATCCCCAGTGGTTCATGCTTTTAAGCAGGATGGAGTTCCACCCCTGATTAAGAAAAATATCTACCGTCTCCTCCTCAAGGATAAGACCGTTTGAGACCTCATCACGAAACACTTCCTGGCCGTTCACCCATCCGATTCCGGTCTGGCTCATGCTGTAGACCAGCTTGGCTGAAAGAGCATGAGGGCAGTAGACATAAGTCTGGCAGAAGGCAGATACTTCGGCCGTATCGCCCAGAAGGTTCGCCAATGGAACATACGGTGCCGGATCTGAAAGAGCGGATACCGTCTTCCAAACAACCGCGCCCGGCTTACCTGCCCAGTTTATGTTTGGATCGTAATTCGTTTCAGGCCCGTTGATGATCTCCATGCCTCGGCAATCGTCATCATCAAACGGCCCGATAATCATCCAGCTTCTAATCGCCCCGCGGTTAAGAATCTCCGCACGATCAATATATGCCTGGGCGGCCGTTGTTGGCGTTTGGTTTGTTGTTTGAATAATGAGACCGTTGACTATCCACTCGATCGGGTTGCAATACAGCGGTCCTACAGCATTTCCACCGAAGATCAGGTCCAGATGGCCGTCGGTCACAGTTGTTTTGAAGGCGCGGTTGGGGAAATATCCGCCCCGCCCCAGATCGCCATAAAGCACCTGCTCGCCGGCGGCCTCCACGCGGGTCATGGCCGTTCTGCCTTCATTGGCCGGACCACCGGTTTCGGTACGGTACTCATCGTAGTCACCACTGATCACTGTTACCATGTATTCATCGTTCGGCAGGTCGATACGAAATGTCCCCGGGGTAGTTTCCGGGTTTGTATACGGGTAGTGGTTGTTACCCGGATAGTTATTGGAATAGTTTGCAGGATCCTTGGAGCGTATAAAATCCTTATGCAGCAGATCCGTTGCCCCATGGCTCTGGGCTTCTCCTGCCGCTGGATCCAACGTGGCATCAAACGTCCAGTTGTCATATTTGGTTATATATGTGGAACCGGATGCGCTGTTATTGCGCAACTCTACCTTGGTGCGCCCGACAGATGGACTTTGCGGATACCCTTCGGTAAGCACATTGGTCGGCTCTTGACCATTGATACCGTAGAAAGCACTCATCCGCCTTGTGGACGCATTCCACACGCAGCGAATTTTCAGCTCGGATGGTTTTGTACCGAGATCGACTGCTGCAATCGTGCTCCATCCGGTGGCTCCAGCCCTGACACTCAAGACCTTATCCCCGTCCTTGTCCAAATAGATTTGAAATCTGCCGAAAGTCCTGGCTCCGTTTTCGATATTGATATTGAAATATCCATTGGCGGCAGGCCCCTGAGGCTGCACCGTAAAAATGGCTTCCCAGCCCGTGACCTCGGGATTTACGGTATAGCTCATTAACTGCATAGCTTCCGATGAGTCGGCGGACAGAACCAGTTGACCGAGGCCGTTAAAAGACGCATGGCTCGGTGGCTCAGAGTAGATGATCGAATCAAACCTGTACTGGTGTGTCCAGACATCTAAGTCCAGATCATCAGGGAAGCTACTGTCAGGCAGTCCTGAGAATGTTTCAGTTAATGAAATGGCCGCGTTCGTCGATATTCCCAGCCAGCCATGTCCCAGAGTATTTGTATACTGCGTATTTGCGGTTACTTCCGTCCAGCCTGCAGCGGCTCCAGATTTACCGAAATCATATTTCTTGAACGCTGTTACGTTGAGGGCATTCATTTGCCGAGCATTTAGGGCCGCTTCAACAGATACGGTAACAGCATTCAGAGCAGACCCTAGCTCAGCACTCTTCGTCTGCAGTTGAGAAACAAACGGTGAAAAATTGCTGACAACCACATCACCCTGGATCTGGCCGAGCAAGGTTTCAGACTCACCAAGCAGGTTGGTGTATGCCGCCTCGTCAGCATCAGGGCAACGCAGCGCCATTTTAAGCCGCTCATACTCTTTTCTCGTTTGGCCCGCCTCCATACGGGCATCCAGTTCATCATCCACACTGAAAACCAATATGCCGAACAGATCCAAATTGGTTACGGTGACCTGCACATAGTCCCCGATTCGTGTAAATGATAAGGGCCTGGCATTGGTCTCAATCAGACCGTCATAATCCGTATTGTAATAGTCGGCATGCATCCAGGTGACCCCACCCGGTTCCCGCAGCGTCACGGTAAAGTTTGTTGCCGGTGATATGGTATCGTTCGTAACATCGAGGTCGTTGTTGAACATCTGCACGCTCGTCATCGGGCCCGCGCCGTGCTGCCAGACGTTCAACCACACAGTTTCGGGGGCCGTAGTCTCCAGAACGGGCAAGGTGGAGTCGACGATCTTGGCCGCAATGGTGTCGTCAGCCCCGGCCGCCTTGTTGATGTAGTTAGTCGCCAGCGAAGTCGAGATCGTTTCGACCGTCCCCCAACCAGGATCGGCGATGAGGTCGTCGAACACCTGTGTTCCCCGCACCGCAAGCTCCTCGTCACGAGTGCCGACATTTTCCTTCGCCCAAAGGATGAGCTTGCCTCCCGCACGAGTCCAGTCCTTAAGAGCCACTGCCTGATAATCTGAAATACAGTCAACATAGGGGAGTACGATCGTCTTGTAATTTACAAGACTGACTAGATCGCTGGAGTCATCGAACACATCTTCATGACCCAGCATCAAAACGTTGTAGGGGACGTGCCAATCCTCCAGAAGTCTTCCTGCAGCACCGAAATGATCCAGATTGGGCAGGGCCGGAAGAATGGTAAGTTTGTAGCAGTAGCGCCAGAACATACTCGGCACCGAATAGACCACGGCATGATCCGCAATGCTGGCCCGATCAACAAACAGTCCGCGATTCTGCGAGACAAACTGCGAGTGTTGGCGATGCCCCTCTTTTAGCGTTTTGCTGATCGTCTGGGTGCCGTAAAATGACGCCACCCATGTCTGCACAGGAACCCCGCCATTAGCAACCGCTTCGACGTTCGCCAGCGCGGTCGGGTATCGCTTGTCAGCGCCGAAGGCATAGGGGTATTCGTTTGTGACACCCGCCTGGTATTGTATTGCCCAGACAGGCTTTTTATAATGACTCGCCGCCCTTCCGACCTTCCACAGTAAAGTTGAAAATGCCTGGACATCCGGATTCAAGGGGCGCTGATAGCAGCGTGATTGCTCAGACCATACAATATCGACATGATCACTCAGCACAACATCGAAAACCCGTTCTCCGCTGACCATGCCTTGATTGCCGTAAAATGCTGGGATGGGACGGTTCTCTCTGGCGGCAGATTGATGATAATGGTCGATAATATCGACCGCCCAGTACAACTGGTTTGCATACTGGAAACGGATGTATTCATGAACGATGGGATCCTCCAAGATTGCATTTCCAAGATGCCGTCTGGATGCCACATAGGAAACCAAATCGAACGCATTCGTATCAAAACCCATACTGAAAAGTTCCGAAGCCACGAAACGCTTCTGCATGAACTCCTTGAACCGCAGGTTACACCAGGGGCAATAGCCTTGATCGAGCCAGCTGAGAATGGTTCCAAAGCGGTCGTGGAAGATACTCGTTCCATATGCAGCCTGCCTCGATGCCGATTGGATGACCATTTCGTGCCATTTCGGTGCATTGTGGCACATCAGATTTGCGCCATTCCACCCATCATTGGAATAGCTTCCGTCTTCTTTGACAGCGACCCCATTGGTAGCCATCCCGCTCTCTTCGAGAAGAGTATGGTTTCTCAATTCATTGAGGTCTTCATTCCCGCCATATTCATGCGACGTGTTTGATGCTCGCCCGCGCGCCCGGCAGTAATCACCACGATTCATTGAAGGTCCGCTCCACAACCCGAAATGGTCAGGATCATATGTGTCGATATACGTCTGCCGCTCTGCATTCGTCCATGGATCAAAATGTATGCGGGTTGGGGCATGGTTAACAACCACCCAATCGGCCCACCCATGATCAGGGCTTTCAAAATATTCATCCTTGAGTGCATTCACTCGATCCAAAAGCGGCGATTCCGCCTCAGAGAGAGGGGCGGCCGCTGCAATCCTCAGCGAATTGCCCTGTTCGGAAGTAATGGAAAACGATTCAAAGGTCAGTAAGCCCTTATAATCAACGGCTATCGTTTTCTCTTCTACAACGGTATCGGTCCCATCCCGGTTCTGCATCAGGAAGCGCTGTCCGGGCTGCGGGTTAAAGATCTGGAGATTGCGAAGCGTTACATCCACCGTCACCGGATAGACCGTATCCGGAAGGGTTGATTGAATCGTTATTTCATATTTGTCGGATAAATCCACGATTCCTGACCATTCGAGACCGCGGTTGATAAAGCCTATAATATCACCATCGGTCCTGTTGCCGTCGCCGGGATCGTCGTTCATCGAAAAGTTGGAGAACGCAGGATAACTCTTGTTGAGCGCGAAATTGGAGACGGCATAGCTATAGTCCCGAAAATCGGGGAACGCCGCTGCAGAGCCCGTCATGGCTGTCGTGTGGGTCCCGTTATCCCAGCCTGCGAGGAAGCCATGACGATTGGCCCGCATCGCTTCCATATAGGGAGGCTTTTTTGCCCAATAAACCGAGGTGTCCTGCCGTCCGACCCGGATTGTAACATGCGGAAGATCCTTCGTGGTGTTACGCATGAAGTCGACCATGTTCACAAGCTTGGAAAGCGGCAACCCTTCGCTGGTTGGCATGGACATCGGCCCGCAGGCCGCCTCCAGACGTTTTGCATTACTCTCCGCCCCGTCCACATAGCCCCAGTCCAGAAACGGCACACGCAGATCGACGCTCGCAAAGCGGTCAGGGTTCCGCATCACCAGCAACTGAGCTCCCGTCCCCATCGACGTCCCGTAGGCGTAAACTTTGTTCGTATCGATCTGGTAGGCCTGTGCGACCCAGTCGCGCATCCAAAGGTAAAGCCGCTGGGTATAGGGAATCACGGTTCCGTTATACCTCTCAACCGGATCATAGATTTTATCGCTGGCACCGAAGTGCCATGTTTCAATATTCTTGTACTCTCGGTTATACGACTCATAGGTCTCCGAAACACCCAGCTTCCGGTTGATCCATAACCGATTGTAGGGCTCTACCAGAACGACATTCTCCTTGGTAAGGACCTCCACCTTAAATTTAAAGGGAAGTCCTTCCCTCCACCCCATCGTTTTTCCGCCGAAGATCAAGTAGTTCAGGCTTCCGGACGGCTTGCTCGTGTGGGGATGCAAATACATGGCCAGCGGCTTGTTTGATGCCGCCGCCCAGTCAACCGTATCCGATCCAAGCTGCCAGATGGCCTGGATCGGAGCCACACTGACAGCGACGGCCTGCGTCATCGAATTTTCACCGGCAATCAGGTCTGCCGCGCCCTGATTTTCCGCAAGCACGGCAAAACAGGCCGCAGAGGGGTCGGACGCTTCTACCGTGTGAACAAACAGTCCATGCTGGCGGTTCAACTCAGAGCCATTGTTCTCGATGATCCAGCCATGCGTCGGGCCACTGGTTCCAGGACACTCGGAGGGATCGGCGTACCAGTCGTTCGCCGAATGCGGCTCGATGCGTTGCTCGACCAACTGCGCTGAAGAAAAATTATTTGAGGTGATCGGCGCGGAGTTCATGTACACCCGCATATTTTCATTGTTACTGATCGACTCATCCCACTGGATAAACACCTGCCCATGGCGATATGTAGCTGAAAGGCCAGACACAACGGGAACGACGACCGGATACACCGCATTGAAATGCGACTCGATCGTGGCGGGACCCAACACCGCATCGTAGACTGCAAGCGCATCCAGACCGCCGTCCATGAAACCGGAACTCCCATTCACCGTTCCCAGATACATCGTTGAAGTCGTGTCGCCGACGAAGGCGTTGCTTAACCCATTAATGGTTTTCGTCAGCGTTGGAGTCGCAGCACTCATGTTAGCCACCCAGGCATTCAGTGTGACGTTCCCGCCGGAAATGTTCCATGTTTGGGCAACATAGTACCAATCGCCTGCGGTATAGGGTATCCCTGAAGTGCCGCCTATCAGATCACGGGGAACATTTGACCCCATCGTCATTTGTGCCTTAGTCCCATTTGCGGTAAGAAAACGCAAGCGATCATTCGCACCCGAACCATCTCCACTAATCATATAAGTGTTAGCGCCTATCGTACCAAACTGCACCATATATTCGATGGTACCGAATGTCGCATAGGTTATCGTCGCAGCCGACTTCAAGCCATCCCCCTTGGCGCCTGAGGCAAATGCATCGAAATTGGCAAACTTCGATGAGCTGTCATATCCTGAAGTTTGTTGATCCGCTTTTCTGGCGGGGTCTTCAAATCCATCCTGAATCATATCGGGTGAAGCAACAGCCTTGTTATCCAGCCACGAGCCCGATCCGTCCCCCGCGTTGTACGTTCCTTCAAACGTGAAGTGGTGAACAAGGTTTGTGTTCGCAGCCTGTTGCTGTTCCAGATCTGCAACCGTTCCCGCAAAGACCTGAGCAGTCAACAGACATAAGGCTCCCGTCACAAGCCGATTTTTCATGTTATAATTCTTACTCATACGCATCACATTTTCTCCGGACAGCAGGTGTCAACTAGCTGGCCGATTCTTCAAGGTCGGTTTGATCAGACCTCTCGATCATCTCCTTCACGGGCATAAACAGGATTAGAATCCATCCGGGAATAGAAATCAGGACGCTGATATTGAAGAGCCAGAAATACCCTACATGTTCCTGAATCACCCCACTGAGCCCACTGCCGAGCGTCAGTCCCAGAAGATTCAGGGATCCAATAATGGCCCCAAACGTTCCCTTGTGTTTTACGGAACTTTTCGAAACAAGCGCCTCAAAGGCTTTATAGCAGGCAAAAGCAAATGCGTACCCCGCCGTCTCCAAAACCATTGCGGTCAAAACCCATGGGTAAATGATTACAGGCACCCCGCCAGACCCTGCCAGATCATACTTAATCATCCCGACCTGTGGGAAGAAGGCCAGCAATGACATACAAAGGTTAGGAATAAACATCCATATCCCCATCCGGAAGAAGACCTTCTGCAACCCATGTTTTTTTAGGTAAACCCCACCGTAAACGCCGAACCCAATCATGGTTGCCATAACAATCGGACTCATCACCCCGATGGCGGTAAGATCAATCCCGAGACCTCCGTTTTCAGGGGCATCCAGAAACATAGGGATTTTCATGCCCATCAAAACTCCTTCGCCAATCACTGCGAAAAAGAAATAAAGAACCAGTTGCCATCCCTTGGGCTGCATAAAAAATTCCACATAACTCTTGATGTATTCTTTCGGGGTCAGCCGGTCACAGTGCAGTTGTCTGGAGTCCAAGTGTGATTTTGGCATTTTGAAAAACAGATAGATCCAGCCGAGAAACATCACAAATGCCCCGAAAAGAAGGACGATTCCCCATGCCGTGTTATACGAACCCAAACGGGTATGGAGAATGCCAACCAGATAGACTAGCACCGTGGTCGCAAACATTGATCCCAACCGGAAAAATCCGTTCCCAATCGCCACAAAATAATCGATCTCCTTGGTGGTGAGAACCGACATCTTGTAGCCCATGTATGAAATATCCAGAACCGATACAACGATCACCATCATCAGGAACAGACCGGCAATGATCCACAGGTTGGAAACGCCGGTCAAAACAACGCTGCCAATCGCAACCCCGCACAGAGAGCTGAGCAAAAGACTGCCCAGCACTACCTGCCGAAACGTGCCCAGCCGCTCCACAGCTGGAGCCCACAACGCCCGCAACGACAACGGAAGTTGCAGGAAGTTGATGTAGCCGACCACCGCGTTCCGAGCTCCTAGGGTTTTGAAGAGTAGCGAGGCAAAAGACCATACGTACGTGCGAATTAGTCCAAAAACGCCCTCCAACTGCGGCAGATAAACCCACGGGGAGATCTTTTTCTTTTCTGGATTTTCTTTCATTAAATGTCTCCCTCGGGATCTGCCGCAGTCAATCCAGAAAGCAGCTCATCTGTCAGTCGTTTACCGAGCAGGAAAAATTTTCGATCCGGATACCACAGAATTCGCTTACCCTGATATTCGGTCAGGCTCGGATACGTCGCAATCTCGCAGGTCTGCTTGGGACCGATGCAAACCCCGTCCGAATCAAGAATCTGCCTAGCTTTGCTGAACCAGATCGGTTGTTTCGATTCAGGACGGAATTCGCCCAGACGAATAAAAGCGGGGCGACGGTTGTGTAACGCATCGCCCGGCCCAAACTCGCCGATATGTCCGTCATTATTATGGTGAATCAAAATGAAACGGCCGTCCCGCAAAGCATAAACCGGACAGGACGCGATCGGTTGCTTGATCGGCTCACCGCCCTCAACATCACAGAGCACTTCCGGCTTGGTCCAGTTCGCACCGTCGGCATCCAGAAGCGAATAATAGATATGACCGGTGAACGTGCGCATTACGCAGAAAATCCGCCCGTCCGGCAGCACTGTAATGGACGGTTCCTGAGCCACTGAGATATCGTCACGCTCTGGATAATGCACCTCAAGCCCCTTTTCATCCTCAAACCATTCAATCTGAAGGTCGCGGGGCGCAGGATCGTCATCAATATTCTCGAACCGGAAAAACCGGCAGCGACTGTCCCGGCTGTACCACCCTGCAGGCGGCTTGTTATGATGTTCCGGACTGGTCCAGTGAGTGTAACCGACCAAAACCTTTCCGCTCCGGATCCGCATCGGAACCTGCCAAACAATCCAGTTCTTCGGCATCGTTGGATCTGAATGATCAAACTGGTTGCGCGGCATAGGAATATTTTCCGGTTCCGACCAGATATGCCCATCATCATCGGAATAAATGCACCCCATCCAGCCTGAAGTGGGCCGATCCAAGTCCACTTTGTCGCCCTCCATAAGATAGAACAGGTAGATCCGCCCACTTTTAGTCACGACCGGAAACTGCCAGCTGGCCTGTTTGTCTTCGGATACTTTAGCCCCGACCACCGTGACCGGCCTAGACCACATCTCGCCGTCAGCGCTACGCGACATCTCGATATGGTTGTTGCCAAAGTTTTCACAACTGCTCTGCGTCCAGAACGCCAGCAGTCCGCTCTTCGGCGATTCAACAACCAAAAAATGCTCGTTGTCTGTATCCGTCGCATTTTCCGTCGGACGAAACACCACGATATCCGGCTTGCTTCTTAAATATTCTTCCATTTTCAAATCCATGCTCCTATTTCCACAGTGCTATCTTTTTTAATATGCGTTCACCCTGTTCTTCTGTTTCAACTCCGACCACGTTCATCCAGATGCCTTCGGGTCGCAAATTCTCCATAATGACGTCCATATGCTCCGGTTCTATCGCAACAATCTGGATGCCTTTACCGGCGGCCTGTATCTTCTGGAACACATCGATCCAGTCGGTCGCGCTGCCGTTTCCGGCACCCCATACCCATTGAACCGCATTGAGTTTTTCGATCGTCAGCAGGCTATCAAGATGGTTCAGACAACCTGGACCGTCAAGATGGTGCAGCGAGGCTTCAAAGTGTTTAGACTCCTCGCACAGCCCTTCGAGAAAGAATTCATTGAACTGATCTGGACCGATCATATAGGAGAAATCGCACGATGGCACATGCCACTTGCGGGTAGAAACCACCCCCGGCCAGCCGGTGCATGCCTGTCCCGCCGCAGCGAGTTTTTGATAATAGTAATCGTAGGTTTCAAGAAAATCACGAGTAACCTGAGGGATCATTTCCTTAATGGCTTCCGGCTCATCAAAAAGATCCATGGCCATCTCTGACGGACCGCGAATCCCGACCAGACAGTCCGCACCGGGATGCAGATCCGGCCAGCCGACATAAAAGCGACCTTTTCCCGCCTCCAGAAAAGCATCGTACAACTCATCCATCTTCTTCCAGTAAGGATGTTCACGCGACAACTTCACCGAGCCCGCATCCGCCCAGTCATTAAGGAACGGTTTGATGTAGGATGTGCTTTCTTCGAACACAAGCTCTCCACCATATAGGGCAGGAAAATAGTCCGGACCGAGATTTGGCCAAGCCTGTGGCAACGCATCACCCATATAGACGGTGTTCTCTACACTTGCCAGCTTGTACTCCGCCTGCCATGTCGCGTCCATCCAGCATTCCTGCATCGTCGTATGATGGCTTTCAGGAAACGAACTGACCGGATCGGGGCTCGGGAACTTTATATTTACGCAAGCCCGATCAATCACAGCACAATCCCAGAAGGCATCTTGCCGTTTAATTCGTAGCTCCCAATCTTCAATCCTGTCAATTCCCATTAAACTCATGTTTTGTTTCCCTATATTTACTTATTTTAACGGCATTCCATCCAGAGTGCTTAACCCAGCCCAGACCGCCCAGTCATCTCCCCAGTGGTGAAGCGATTTGAGCAGGATGGTATTCGTTCCAGCCTTCAGCTGAACCGGCAGGCGAGCCTCTTCCGGCAGGAACCCGGCCGCATATTCATCCCGATAGATTTTTTCACCGTTTAAATAGACCTCACCGCGTTGCGACATGGAGACGTGCAGCACCGCATCCGTTTCGGACGGGCACGCCACGCGAGCCATCGCGAAAGCGGCAATTCCCTCCTCCGTGCCGTACAGATTTCCAAACGGCACACACGGTTGCTCATCAGAGTTCTGAGTCCATTGTCGCCAGGAAATTTTTCCGTTCCTCCCTTCCCAGACGACAGAACCATCTGTGTTTCGCTCCGGACCAAACGTCTGTTCCATTCCAAGATATTCGGAGTCATCGAACGGCCCCAGAAGCTGCCAGTCCAGGATGGCGATCTGCTCGCGCAGTTTATTTTCGGCAACCGATTCTGCGGCCGCCTCCGTTGGGGGCTGATCGAGGCGCTGAATCAGCAGGCCGTTTACAAGCCATTCAATCGTGTTGCAGTAAAGAGGCCCTACATTGGCGCCGGAAAATCTCAAGTCGAGGCGACCATCCGTCACATCCACTTCAAAAGCCCGGTTGTCGAAAACGCCGGAGCGGAGGGTGTCGCCGATCAACTTCAACTTGCCGTTGGCATGGACATAGGTCGAAGCCGCCTTTCCTTCGTTGGCTGTACCGCCGCCCTTGAAAGACAATACACTATAATCCCCAGAAATCACGGTGACCCGATAGTGCCCGTTGGAGAGGTCAATGCGGAATTCTCCAGGTCGATGAGAAGGTCTTGGGAACGGGTATCCCCCGCTCTTTCCTTTGTTGGGCCAATTACTTTCCGCCGGATCAATATTTCTTATAAAATCTCCATGCAAAGCATCCGGGAGTTCACGATTTACAGACACCACATCCTCGTTGACGGTCCAACCATAACCGCGATCCTTGGTGTAGGAAGTGTCGGGGGTTACAGCGATCCAGCCATCCACTGTATTTTCCGTCCCGAAATCAAACTTATACGAGCCAACGGCGGCGATCATTTCATCCCGAGCCCTTTGTTTGGATGCAACAACCATATCAAACACGGTCTCTCGACATTCCTTAAGCTCTGCAACCAGCGATTTCAGATCAGAACCCACCGGCGAAAAATCTTCTACAGCAACATCGCCTTGAATGGTCGCAAGCTGCTTCCGCACCCGTGTTTCCAAGGCGGCATCCATGACGGGAGTCCCTGAAAGGCACCGCTTAGCAATCCGAGTTCGTTCAAATTCTTTCCGCGCCTGTGAAGCAACTGTCCGTGCTTCTAACTCCTGTTCGGCGGAGAAGACGAGCACGCCAAACAGATCCAAACGGGGAACCTGCACCTCGACCCAGCCGTCTCCCTTAGCGAGTGATAGCGAAATCGGCGCGGGAGAATCTTCGCTGACATAATCCGCCGCAAACCAATCCGCCTGCGTGATACGGGCTGCCTCCGGCAGGTTCAGACGGATCGTAAAATTACTCACCGGAGCCATGGTGTCGCTTTCCAGATCCAGATTGTAATTAACCAACTGGACAGTTGTCATGGGGCCGGCACCATGCCGCCAGACATTTACCCATGTAGATGACGGTAGATCGGTATCCAGCAGCGCGCCGGGCAGCTGCATATCTTCGGCGAGGCGTCTCCCGTCAGAAAGGTTTACAAGTCCCGCATCGATCATCTGTCCCCAGCTGGCATGTGCTTCATTAACACGGCAATGGATAGCGATCACATTCCTGCCCGGTTTCAGTGCGGCTTTGGCTGCGGGCAAAAGGTCAACCGTTTGGTACGATTCAAAAATGAGTCCACGTTCCGGAGCCTTCGCCGCCAATACGCCGTTGATATAAACTTCGGCATCCCACCAATGCATCATGTCAAAAAAAAGATTTCCCAGAGCCATATCCTCTGTAAGCTCGAATTCCCGCCTCAAATAGATTTCTGGAGCCGTCCAGCTCGTCGCCGGTGAAATACTCAGAACCACTTTGCTGCCAAACGGTGCCATACCGGTATCCCAGCTTAAATCGTTAAAGTCAGAATTGATCCAGTCGGAAGGCGGGGTTGTAACGGTGTAGCGCCATGCATGGGGTTCTTCTTTAGAATTAGGCATGATCACATCGCCCTGCACATAGCTGTCTGTGAGTTCCCGATCTAGCATCCGGACCGCACCGTTTCCGGGGTGGTTGATCAGGTCATCGAAAACAGGAATTGTTCTGTGGTGCATGTCTTCGTCACGGGTACCCACCGTTCCCCAAAGAATCAAACTTCCACCGGAACGAACCCATTGCCTCAGGGCATCTGCCTGCGCGTCGGAAACACAGTCTGCTTCAGGAATAATGAGGGCATCATATTTTTCCAATCCGGCCAGCATCGGGGTGTCATCAAAGATATCAGGGTGACCCAAAGGTAGCACCTCATAAGGAATATGCCGGTCTTCCAAAAAACGAGCCGCAGCCGTGAAGTGGGGCAAATGTTCTCGCGGAACAGTCAGGGATTGGAACTGCCGCCAGAAGGTACTGGTCAGGGAATGGACAAGAGCCACATGGGCAACCTGAGTTCGATCCGTAAAGAGCACGCGGTTTTTGCCGACAAACCTAGCATGAGCACTGTTCACATCATACAGGTTCTTTTCCCAGTCCGGATTTTTCATCAGATATTTATATTCTGTGGCTACCCAAGTTTGTACGGGCACTCCACCATTGGCATGCGCTTCAGCCAGCGGAAGAGCAAGCGGCATCTTTTTTTCGTCACCTCGATAGGATCGGTGAGCTCCTCCATGATATTGCACTGCGAAAACAGGCTTGGAATAACCGGCTACAGCCCGGCCCACCTTATAAAGCAGCGTCGACCAGGCTTGCCGTCCAGCATAGAACGAAGGCTGAAAGTCTGTTGAAACCTCTGTCCAAGGGATATCAACCTGTGATGCCATGATAGTCGGGAAAGCCCGCATTCCACTGATTCTTGGAATATTGCCGTAAAACGCAGGAATCGGACGTCCCAAATTTGCCGCTGTCTGCTTTAGCGCCTCCGCTTTCTCCACCACCAGCGACATGTTGGCAATATGCTGGAAACGAATATATTCACGTAGAATTGGATCTTCCAACAATCTGTCGTTCGCCGAGCTTTTCAACTCTTGCTCCTGAAGAACCTGTTCGGAGTTTTCCTTCGTTCCGACGCTATAAAGCTCCCGCTTTTCCTTCATGTAACCGACAATGCGAAATTCCGACGGATCAAACCCCATTCCCTGTAACTCTTCCGTGGAAAATCGCTCTGTCATAAATGTAATGAACCGGCGATTACACCAGTTGCAAAATCCTTGATTCCATGTGTAGATCGGATTGGCAATGTTATCTTGAAACAGGGCATCCGAAAATACGCCGGGCCGAATGACTCCCTGGCGAACCGTTTCCTCCCATTTAGGTGCCAAATTACACATGCACTGGGTGGTGAACTGGGGCGTAAACCTGCGCATTGCAACCGACCCGTCTTCCTTCATGGCAACGCCGTTTCTCCCAAATAACGTCCACCCATAATGCGCGGTGGAGTTAAGGGCCTCCTGATATTCGTATTCCATGGGGTAGTTGACAGCCACCCCGCGCATCCGGAAGAAGTCGCCGCGATTCATCGCGGCACCGCTCCACATATCAAGAAAATCGGGATCAAAATCGTCAAAGAATTTTTGCCGTTTTTCATCGCTCCAACTCGGCATATAGATTCGCGTCGGAGCCACGCTAACCACTACTGAATCAATCCAGTCTGTATCGGTGCTGTTCCACAAATCGCTTTTGATCGCCTCGACTAGTTCCGTTCCCGTTGGAACCGCCATTGTCGAACCCGAGACTAAAAACCCAAAACAAAGCACAATGGTAAAAATTCTTCTATACACAGGCAAACCCCCTTATTTTTTCCGATCACTAAAACGATCAATCCTTGGTTTTTCATCATCCATGAATTTGTTGCTGCTCGGCTCGCAGTACCGTCACTAAACTCGCGGGGTTTGTAAAATAGGCTAATGATCAACAACAGCCATTCCCACACAAACAAAACTGCGGACAACGCCACTATTAATTAAACTGTGTTCTGATCCGGAAACTTTCACATGCTGTTCCAACCGCATCAATAGGGGTGTTCGCTTTGGTGATCAACCATTTGCTAGCTTCATTTTATCGAATTGAAATGTTCCTGAATCGTGGATTCACTTAACTGCTTGCCGTAGATCGCTACTGCATCGAGTTTTCCGCGGAAAAAGTTGCCTGTGTCGCTCACACTGCCCAATCTCAGCAATGCTTCCATCCCGCCGGCGTGGGGTGCTCCCTGATTCATAACCGTACGTTTCAGCTCCGGCGTTTCCGAGCTCAAATCGGCTACCCAGGCATTCATCGTCACGACCCCTTCAGACGCATTCCATGTCTGGGCAACATAGTACCAAGTCTTTTGCTTATAAGAGACGCCTGTAGCCCCTCCGATCAAGTCGTACGCCGTGCCCAAACCTCCTAACCTCATGCTGGCTTTACCCGTGTCTGCTCCTCCGTTTAAAAAGAAATACCACCGGGTCTTGGGGTCTGAAACGTCGCCTGAAACAGCAAAGCCGGAATCATTGATCTCATCGGCCTTCACCAAATATTCGATCGTTCCGAGCGCGGGAAAGTTTATCGATTTTAAGGACTTTAAGGCCGCGCCCGTATTGCGCTTACCTCCAGAAATCCATCCGGTTTTTGTCTGCAAAGCCATGCTTGATTGATCATACCCGGGTACAAACGATATTGCTTCATCGGCGTGGTTGCCCGCGGTCAGAAACTTCTCCACAGCCGGCTTTTGAGAGCCGACTTTTTGGCCAAATGCCTCGGACCGCCCACCTTCAAATGTGTATTGATAAAGAACGTCGTCATGCGTAGCCTGCAGTTTTTCCAACCCTGCAACATCCGCCGATGCAACGCCCGCCAATAAAATTACCAGTAGTATTATTTTATGCATAGTATCCCTCTATCTTCTGATTCATCACCGGACGCATCATCGGCGGCCATTTTCCCGAGCAACTCTCCCCTGAAGAAAATTAGGACAGGGGAGGAGTTGATCCGTTTAAGCCCTCTTTCAGGAAATACGAAACCGACGGGCGGCAATCAATCCGAGAGCCGCAACCCCCAAAAGGCTAAATGTGGCCGGCTCCGGAATCACATTAAAATGATCTGTAATGGTGGCTACGCTCAGCTGTGTGTTATAAACCGCAAGCGCATCCAGACCACCGTCCATGAAAGAGAGTGCCCCATTCACACTTCCCAAATACAGTTTTGATGTCGTGTCGCCAACAAAGACGTTGCTTAACCCATTAATGGTTTTCGTCAACGTTGGAGTCGCAGAACTCATGTTTGCCACCCAGGCATTCAGTGTGACGTTCCCGCCGGAAATGTTCCATGTTTGGGCAACATAGTACCAATCGCCTGCGGTATAGGGTATCACTGAAGTGCCGCCTATCAGATCACGGGGCGTGTTATTCCCCATCGTCATTTGTGCTTTAGTCCCATTCGCAGAAAGAGGACGCAAGCGATCATTCAAACCCGAACCATCTCCACCAATCATATAGTTATTAGAACTTATAACACCAAACTGCACCATATATTCAATGGTTCCGGATATCGCATAGGTTATCGTCGCAGACGACTGCAGGCCATCCCCTTTGGCGCCTGAGGCAAATGCATCGAAATTGGCAAACTTCGATGAGCTGTCATATCCTGAAGTTTGTTGATCCGCTTTTCTGGTGGGCTCGACCAATGTCTGAACAAGAACCGGCGAGGCCACTGCCTTGTTATCCAGCCAAGTACCCGTGCTATCCCCCGAATTATACGTTCCCTCGAACGTGAACTGATGTTGAATATTGGCACTCCCAGCCTGTGCCGACTCCAGATCGATAACACTGGCCATTGATATGCCGCCCAACAAACACGCACAACCAACAATTATCCATTTCTTCATCTTATTCCTCTTCTTCATCTTATTCCTCCTGTTTGTTTATTCACTTAGTCATTCGTGTTGCACAGCAACACTTCCTTCACTCTTCCCCTGTCGCCCCCCTGCTCCCTTGCGACCCCGCCTGATAAATCCCCATGCTCCTCAGCATAGGCTTCATCAATATGCACTTCCACCTTCTCGGCCTTCTTAAAATAAAGTTCTTTCCTGCACGCAGGGAGTCGCCCCTCAAACTCCGGAATCCACTCTGCATGAGCCTGCATCAACTCACGGGTCATCGCCCGGATCCCGTCCAGACTCAACGAGGCCCCAGTTAGCGGATCCAGACACAAGGCCTGAAAAACCCGCTCCGGATCGCAATCAAGCACCGCCTCAACCGCCAGTTGCTGCACATTAAGTTGCATCCGGTTGATGGCTGCCAGATGCTCCGGCAAGGTGCCATAAGGCTGAGGATGAATTCCGTCAGCATCTACCCGGCAGGCCACCTCGACACAGGCGTTCGCCGACAGGTTGTCAATCAGTCCGTTATTGATCACATTACCGTAAATCACCGCCTCGCCCCCACCGGCGAGCGCATTAACAATCAACGATCCGTATTCCGCCGAGCGTTCCAGCGACAACGGTGTTTCACCATTAGCCTTTTTTACCATATCCGCCTCCCAGTCTTCCCGAGAGTATAAACTCTTGATAAAGCCGTGCCCACCGTTCCACCGATCCGCCTCCACGTTGCAATAGCGTGCGACCGATTCCGGCCGCGTACGGAACCAAGGCGAATACTCGCTGCAATGTCCGGAACTCTCTGTGACTGGAAAACCGAAATGCTTCAAATACTCCATGCGCGCCGTATCGCTGTTCCAGATATGCTGCCGGGTGCACAACTCCCGGGCTCTCGGCAAGACATCCTCTCCGCCGATCTCCATCCGTGTGAACCACGCTTGATGATTGATCCCAGCGCAGTCAAAATCAATCTGTTCCAGCGGAACAGCCAGCCGCTTTGCCCACTCCTTCAGGGTATGCGGCACACTGTGACACAACCCCACGTACCGGAGATCCGGCACGGCTCGCTGAAGACCCAAACTCAACATGCCCATTGGATTGGTATAATTGATCACCCAGGCTTCCGGACACAGCTCCATGATATCCCGGCCTATTTTAATCAGTAGCGGCAAAGTCCGCAGACAGCGCATTACGCCCCCGGGCGTCAGCGTGTCGCCGATACACTGATCGACCCCGTACTGCATGGGAATATCAATTTCCGAGGCAATTGCCTCATACCCGCCAACCAGAACGGAAATAATCACGACATCCGCGTTCCGTAACGCTTCCCGTCGCTCATGATGCAGACTGAATGTGGCCCCACTGTAACCACCCTCCTTCAGAATCCGCTCTATGATCCTGCCGGAAAGCGCCAGCCGTTTAGCATCCACATCAACCAGCGAGAAATGGACATTACGTGTATTTTCATACGAAAGAATATCTACCGTCAGCCGACTTGAAAAAGTGATGCTTCCAGCACCTATAATCACTACATTAAGCATATATGCCCTTCTTTAATAATGAGCATCCTACCAAAGCTTTTGCTTTTATCAACTGGACATGATGTGACCGAAACTGTACAAATTGTGACATGAAAATAAACTCCTCTTTCTGGCGTGTGTTTAGCCATGGCGAAGAAAACCACCCTGCCGGACAACCCTATTGGTTCATCAACCGCGGACGACCAAATTCTGTCAGCGTAGTGCAATACACATTGAAAGGGACGCTGCGCTTTCTGCGGGACGGACAGGAACATCTGGCACGAAAAGGACAGGCCTGCCTCTTCAATTACAATGAAGAAAGCGAATACGGTATCCGCCCAAAGGATGGCGCGTACTCCTGTTTCTGGATTTCTCTTATTGGAGCTGGCCTGCCGGAACATTGGGATGAAATCCGCGCACTCTACGGCTCGGTTGTTTCAGATTCTGACGGCAAGCTTCTCGAGCTTCTTCGGGAGATTGCAAAAACAGGCAGTTTTTCCGCAGAACAGGACACGATCCGTGTAGCCAGTTCAGTCCATCTGTTTGTTACCCGTTTGATATACCTGCTGAATCGACTTAACCAACAACCAGTCAACCCGGTGGATCAGGCACTGACCCGACTGAGAAACAATCCCTACTATCCATGGTCCGTCAAAGAGTTAGTCGAGGAAGAAGGCTGCTCCCGAGAATACTTCTTCCGGGTGTTTCGGGAGCGGTACGGCACCACCCCGGCTGCATGGCTCAGTCAACAACGAGCCGAACATGCCCGGCATTTGTTGCAGGGCACACGCTTAACCGTTGAGGATGTTGCTCAGCAATGTGGTTTTGCCGGAGCGCACAGCCTTGCAAGAACCCTAAGGCGTTACTACCAGCAGGGGCCGAATGCCATACGCCACTCGTTTAAAACATAAAACTTCTGAATGGATTTGCCGGCTCAAATACCTTTCTTACCTTCGTCGTACATCGCGATAATATTCTCTACAGGAATATCTGGGCCGAGAATCTGGCTGGGCGCAAAGATATAGCCGCCATTCTGGCTGAGAGCCGCCACCGTTTCGCGTACATGCTCACGCACCACGCCCGGCGTACCGAACGGCAGAACATTCTGCGTATCGATTCCTCCATGGAATACCATCTTCCCGCCAAACTCCACCAACACGAACCCGGTTTGCATGAGCGAGCGCTTCATCGCGAAGCAGACTAAAATCAAAGTCCGCGGCTTTTGGCCATGGAAAGTTTAGTACATCTTGCGGGTCATCCGTATTTGCAAGGGGTCCGCGAAGCGCGCTGTCCACAGCGAACTTCGTGGCATAAGCACCGCGCTTCCAACGAATACCCAGCGGACAGGTGCGCTCCGTTTCGGTCATGTCGAGCTTCGCCGCATGTTTATAGTATTTCAGAATTCCTTCGCGCTGAGAAAGATCCCGACCTGGCAGGTAAAAAAAGTCCGCCCCCAGCGCATCCAACAGCTCGACTTCTGTTTTTATACCCAAGTGGTCTTTAAGCTTCTGATCCGTTATAAAATGCGCCAGATAGTCAATCGGCGGACGATCCGGCGTTTGATGGGCACAGCAAGCTTCAAAGCGTTCTCTGGAAGTCATATTAAACTTTCACCTTTACAACGATTTTTGTGACATGACTTTCGGTTGCCATCGGAGCATGTCCATCTTCAGGAAAACAAAAGCCTCTCTGAAAAGCGGATGGCAATCAGCGTATCGATCCAAATTTTCAATTGAATCTATAATCACGTTCGTCTCCTTTATATTTTGAATAAAGCTCATGCGCCTGTTCCGGCGATTTAACCACGGTGTTGACCGCCAGCCCCTGCGGCGGCAGTTTAGAGAAAATCCAGTCGAGGTCTTTTTCCGAAATCTCGCCCCAGATCAGCAGCGGCTTTTTCGCCAAAATCTTTTTATGGGTTTCAAACAGTGCTTCGGCGCACGGTCCACCGGTATCGATATGCAACTCCATCGCGGTGAAATTCATGCCGAGGTAATCATCCAGTGGGATGAATCCGGTCGAGTGCATGTGCATGATGTTGTTTTCAAAGCTGTTGACGATCTGTTCGTCCCACTCTTTAAAATGCTCGGTATACATTGCAGGTGAAAGCATAGCGGCCGTATCTTCCTGATGCCAGACCGTTCCTTTCGGTGCCCAGTTGCTGTAGTAAAACGAACCGATACCGCCGTGAAAATCCGGAATATGCGCCAACTGGAATTTTGAAAAAGCGACGTAGAGATCAGTAAGCTTGCGGCAAACCTCTCGCGTCTGCTCCGGCTCGTCCATCAGTTCAAAAACAAACTTTTCGCCGCCATAGAGCGCCGACATCATATCGCTGATACCGCGCATGCGGGTGGTTGCCAACGGATAGCGTCCGGCAGCGCGCACCACGCCTTTATCGAGTAATTCCGCCGCCAACTGCGCCCACTCGTTCTGCGGGTCGAATGCCGGAACGTCTCCTTTAAAATTTCCCAAGGTTTTGAAATGCAGATTAGCCGATTTGTGATTGCAGAACATCGGCAGTCCGCAAAGACATTCTATCCATTGAATGCCCCAGAAGGCATCTGCCGCCCAGATAAAGTCGCCGCCGCACGCTTCGTGCACTTCGAACAAGCGATCGTTATCGTCCAGAAAGTCTGCGACTTTAAAGTCGGACGGAACCAGTGCTCGACCTTCCGGCAAACTCTTTGCCGCCGCATAGCGTGCGACTGGATATTCACTGCCGACAAAAAAACCGAACAGCGGCTTTGCATTCTTCATTGCATAGAACTGTTTCCACAGCTCTACTCGTTCGACAATGCTCTGTTTCATACGTGGAATATCCATTTCAAATTTTTTTTGTTACTGGCTAAATCGGCTCTCGATTTCTTTCAACTTCCGGCACAATACATCCTCTTTCCCCCGCCATTCTAAATAGGAGGCAATCCGTTGGCTGTCAGCGCCACGCGGTGTATATTTTTCCGTGAGAAAAGTTTTGGCCGTCTCGATATCTTCCGAATCGATATGATTCGGCTTCAAAACGTTATCTTCCAGCCACACAATGTTGCGCAGATTGCGTTCTAACCCTACATGTTCCCATATATTGGTAAACCGGTCTGTTTTCTCTAGACCCGCAGGATCAATCCCCTGCGCTTCAAGAAACAGTTCAGCCATGATCTTCGATCCTTCGTTGCCTGGATGTATCCGGTCCAGACCGATAATGGTCGCCGAGGGATCGTTCGCCTGTTTCTCGGCATTCATCCGAGTCATCGGCTCGTGAAAGTCAACGACATCACACGTATATTTCTGCGCGAGTTCTGTTGCAATCCGGGCGGCAGTTACCAATCCGTCGTTGTAGCCGGGATTGAGTTCCCGCACATTCGGGTTCACCATCGTCTGGTCGTACGGAGAAGGTGTTACCACGATGCATCGTATTCCCTTTTCTGTGATTCGCTTCAGCAGCTGATCCATCGAATCCCTGTACGTTTCCAATGCAACTTTCTGCGCCGCCTGATCAGCTGCACTATTTTCAACAGTGTAAGAGGGCCGACCGACATCGTTCATGCCGAACATTACGCAGACTGTGTCGGGATTTTTGGAGAAAACATCTCGATCCAACCGTGACAGCGCCCTACTCGCACGATCGCCTGAAAATCCAGCATTGAAAAACAGCGGAGAATTATTGGTAAACTGCGCGGCATAGCCGCACCAGATGTTCGGCCACCATTTGCCGTAATGGGTAATGCTGTCGCCAAAAAATACAACCCTTTCTCCAGACTGAAACGGTTTAACCGCAAGGCTCGACGGCCCTACAAAAAGTATAAAAAAACCCAGCGCAATAAGTTTGAGTTTTGTTTTCATCGTTTCTCACACCATTCAGGGAATTAAGATCAAATCCTCTGCTCTTCCGGCGGCGAGCGCCGCACAGTTGGCGATACAGATTTCCGCCATGCGCGTATTGGCTTCCACGGTGTTGGAGGCGCAGTGCGGTGTCAAGATGCAGTTTTCCAAGGTTCGTAAATCCGGACCACTCGGCTCGTAGGGCTCTTTGGCAAATACATCGAGCGCCGCGCCAGCGATCTGTTTTTTCTCCAAGGCTTGAAAAAGCGCCGGTTCATCGATCAGGCCGCCGCGAGCGGTGTTAATAAGGAAGGCGGACGGTTTCATTTTGGACAGAAAATCGGTATTGACCATTCCGGCGGTTTGCGGTGTGTCAGGCAGATGAAGCGAGACGTAGTCCGCGTCTTCCAAACAATCATCGAGCGTTGTAAAATAATCATCCGCAAGTGCTCCGGCGGCGGCATCCAACTTGGGACGGACGTCAAAGGCGGCAATCCGCATCCGGAATCCGTTGCGGGCAATATAGGCGACTTCACAGGCGATGCGACCGAAGCCAATCAGAGCCAGTGTTTTTCCGCGCAGTTCCGCACCTTCGATCTTATTCCATTTGCCCGCTTTCATTTCACGGTCGAAAGTGCAGACCGTGCGCGAGAGCGCCAGAATCAACGCCAGGGCATGTTCCGCCACAGCGGCCTCGAGAACACCAGGTGTGTAGCCGACGCGAATGCTTCGTTCTTTGCAAAGATCAACCGGAACGGAGGTATAACCGACACCGAACCGCTGAATCAGCGAGCCGGGTTTTAACGCCATAAAAAAATCTTTGGAATATTTCTTGGTGCCGATGATAAAGGTGCTTGCGCCTTCTGCATGAAAGGCCAAAGCCTTTTCCTCTTCCAAAGGCTGGATGAGACACCACTCCAGTCCATGCTGTTTTGCGGCGGCATTAAACAGATTCGGTGCACGTGAATAAATCGTCTTTTCCAGTACTACTTTCATCATTCAACATTCCTTATTCGATATTCGATATTCTTTATTTGCGGGCCACGCCCGCCAGCATCGCTCGGCAGCCTTCAATAATAAATCCGGTGTCGAGCCCCAGCGCAATGAAGCGAAAACCCATTGCAATGCGTTTGGCAACCTGCGGCGGGTCGTTAGGCACAATGTGAAAACCGGGCGGTACACCGTGCCTGATGCAGGCATCCAGCAGAGTTTTCTGCGCGGCCAGCACTTCAGGGTTATCGAGCTGTCCGGCCAGATTCATCGATGAGGACAGATCATATGGACCAATAAAGGTGGCATCGATGCCGGGAACGGATAGAATTTCATCGATGTTCTGTACGGCCTTGATGTGTTCGAGCATGATGATTACCAGCACATTATCGTTGGCTGCTTTAAAATAGCCATGAAAGTTGCGACCGTAGTCCGTACAGCGTGCCAGCGATGCGCCTCGTATTCCTTGCGGCGGATATTTGGCGATAGCTACCGCTCGCTCCGCTTGTTCTTTGGTGCAAACACTGGGAACAATGATGCCGTCGGCACCGAGATCAAGAGCCTTCTTTGCGGCCACATCATCGCAGGACGGCAAACGCACCAACAAATCCTTGCCGGAACCTTTCACTGCTCGGGCGATATTTTCCAAGGTTTGGAAATCGTGTGCGGTATGCTCCATATCGACACAGATCCAATCGAAGTCTTCACCCGCCATCATTTCAGCCACATTGGGGTGCGGAATCATATTCCAAGCACCCAGTGCCACTTCGCCGTGTTTCAATTTCTCTTTAGTCTTTCCCATGAAAATCTCCTCCATTACCACTTGTTATAACACCGAAATAACATTGTCCCTCTCAAAGGTCAAACCCAAAAGCTGAATCTTTAAAACCCAAAAAATCGCCAAACCATCAGCAAGCACCAGTAAGCGTTGATAATAAACAACAGATCAAAAAACGCAAAAAGGAAATATACCCCATACTTCTAAATAATAAATTAAGATTTTGCCTTGTATTTCTAAATCATAAGTATAAAAAATCAGTTCAAATAGGAACCTCTATGAAACGAATCGCTGAAAAACATCTGCTCGAATGGAAAGATTCACCACGCAGAAAACCGCTGATTATCCGCGGTGCCAGACAGGTCGGAAAAACCTGGCTCGTCGAACATTTCCTTGCCGCGCACTTTGAACAGGCCATAAAAATCGACCTTGAAAAGCGCAGGGATCTGCACAGTATTTTTGACGGTAATCTTGATCCAAAAAAAATCCTCTCCCTGCTGGAACTGGCATCGGGAAAAATCGTTCCCGGGAAAACACTGCTGTTTCTTGATGAAATTCAAAGCTGTCCCCGCGCCATAACCGCACTGCGCTATTTTTACGAAGAACTTCCCGAACTTCATCTGATCGCCGCCGGCTCGCTTTTGGAGTTCGCCTTTGATAAAAGCTCTGTGCCGGTCGGGCGGGTTCAATACCTGAATATTTCACCGATGACTTTTTGGGAGTACCTGATTGCACTGGACAAAATACCTATGGCGGAATTGGTCTCCCGTCACCCGGTCGCTATTCCACCGGAAGCCCACTCGCTGATCCTCGAGGAGCTGAAAACCTATTTCTTCACCGGCGGCATGCCGGAATGCGTCAAACACTGGCGCGACACCGGTTCCCTGAAAACCGTCGCCGAAATCCAGGATGAGATTCTCACTTCCTATCGGGACGATTTCCAGAAATACAAACCGTCCGTAGACCCGAACTGTCTAAATTCCGTCCTGCTCAATGTCGCCCGCGGAATCGGAGAACAACTGAAATATGCCCGGATGGATCAGGATTTCTCCGGCGTCACGAACCGGAAGGCTTTTGACGCGCTCGAAAAAGCCCGAATCATCTACCGTATCCCCGCCTGCAACCCGGACGGACTCCCGCTGGGCGCATCCGCCAACCCCCAAAAATTCAAAGCGGCCTTTCTGGATATTGGCCTGATGCAACGTCTTTGCAGCATTCCTGCCACCGACATCCTGCGGGAAAACGACCTGCTAAACCTCTACCGAGGAAAACTGGCCGAACAATTTGCCGCGCAGGAAATTGCCGTCAACGGCGAACTGTTCTACTGGAGCCGCGAAAAGAAAGGTAGTCAGGCTGAAGTCGACTTGCTCGCTGTTCAGAACGGGAAAATCTATCCCGTGGAAATCAAAGCCGGTTCCGCCGGTTCACTGCGCAGCCTGCACCTCCTACTGGAGACCTACCCCGACTGCCCCGCTGGGATCGTGCTCTCATCCCGCCCCTACTCGGTACTGCCGGAACAGAAGCTAGTTTTCGCCCCACTGTACAGCGCCGCGCTCGTTAATCAGATCAATCTTTCGGAGCCCGAACTATGAACCCATTATTCAACCGCAAAGAACCCACCAGCGAACAGCAGGTTGCCGATAAACTTCGCAATCACATTCTGGCTGGCGAACTGCCAGTGGGCGAATTTCTGTCCCAGCGCAAGCTGGCTGATCTGACCGGAACCTCTGTCATTTCCGTGCGCGGCGCACTGCGCCAACTGGAAAACGAGGGATTGGTGGAAAATGTTCCACGCATGGGCGTTCGGATCCCGCAGGATACGCCCGCTTTGATACGCGACCGGTATTTGATTCGTAAAGCACTTGAAACGGTTGCCGTGGAACAGGTGTGCGGAAAACTTACGGAAGAAGCGAAGGTTTCTCTGAAAGAACTGGCCATAAAACTTGATCAACTGGCTGGCACTCACACGGCAAAGACCTGGCCTGAATTTGCAAAATTGCACCAAAATTTCCATTTACTGATTGCCGAAAGCATGGAGAGCCTTCTGCTTGTCGCCATGCTCAGGCGGGTCATCAACCCCAGTCTGATGATGCTCAATGCAGCTCGCTCATGGAAAGCTCCGTCCGAGCTACATCAAAACCACACCCAACTGGCTAAAGCCATCCTCAGCGGAAAAACGGACGAAGCGGTCGCGGCCATTCAGTCTCACATTCAGATTGGCCTCGAAAGCGAACTCGCCGCACTATAAACGGCTCATGCTTTATTTTCGCAGCACATTGCATGCTCCTTCCAACAAGCGCCGCACCTCTGGCAAAAAAGTTTGTTCGATGTAGTGCTGGGAAAGTTTCGGAACGGCCTTATTAAACTGATCCTGCTTGGAGTTGGAGCGTTCACGGTTTGGGTCTTCCGGTAGCACCTCATTCCAGCCCAGAATCAAATCAATGTCCTCCGAGAATCGCTTGATCAGGCCAAACACCTTTGAAAGGGATGTGCCGCCCTTGAACAAAATTTTATCAGCCAGCAGATCGGACTCAAACAGGCGGCTCAACACCCAGACAACCCAGAAATCTTTCTCCACAATGCCGGGGGCCAGATTCATTTCACCCGCTGTTTCCGTAAACAGGCCACCCGCTCCGCCTCAGAGAGTTTTACAACCTTATCCATCGTTGACCTCCGAACAGATTCCGGATCAACTCAGACCCAGTCGATGATCGCCGATGCATCGCGCAAAATCTGTCGCCGTTCCTCTTCGGTGAACGCCTCACGGAACTCAGCAATCCGTTTCTCGTTAAACTGCTTTCGACCCAGCGACTTGATCGCCTGAACCATCAACGAAGTTTTCGGCTTCAGCTTCATTTCCTTGAGTGCTGTGTTTTTAAACCGAATCGACCACGGGGCGGCCTTAATGGTTTTAGTCGGCCCGTCGCTCAAATAGAGAATCTTGGCAGGGACCTGAGTAGAGAGTCTAAGTAGATTCAACGCCGCTGCACCGGAAGGGCGGATCGTCCAGCCAAACTTCCGGGCAATCGCCCGCGCAACTTGGTCAAAGTCAGGGCTGATAGTCTTGCCTAGCAAATCGCTGAATTTGGGGTAATCGTAGATACCTCGGCACACACGGCGTACTTTTCCCTGCTCCTCCAGCCGCGAGAGGACTTTGCGGATCGCATCATCCCCACCGATCCCTGAAAAATCTTTTTTGGAAAACGCCCAATCCCTTCCGTTACCATATATCCTCGCAATAATCTTATCTTGAATTGGTTACATACATTCCACCATTCATAATCTGTCACGAAAAATACTCTTTTTTTGTAACATGATAAGCCTAATTTTACTTGAAACGGCTCGGCAATTTATGGGAAATGTTTCAGACGCTGTCGCTACAATTCAGGCGCATATTCAAGTCGGACTGGCAAGTGCGCTTTCAGCTCTATAAATAAAAATACCGATTAAATTGATTCCGTATTATACCTGCGACACGATCCTGCGAAGCCTTGCCCGCCCAGTGTTCTGCCGCTATCATGTCCCGAAAAGACAACGCTTTTCCCGATTATGTTTGCAC
>JBBQSL010000014.1:0-33671 GCA_038213895.1 Kiritimatiellales bacterium
AGCGAATTTATGAGCGAACCGACCCTCCATCCAAAGGCCTTAGTCGAAACCGATCAGATCGGCGAGAATACAAAAATCTGGGCGTTTGCCCATGTGATGGCAGGCGTTGAAATCGGCGCGGACTGCAACATCGGCGATCACGCCTTTATTGAAACCGGTGCAATGATCGGCAAGGGTGTGACTATCAAAAATAATGTGCTTATCTGGAAGGGTGTGCACATCGCTGATTATGCCTTTATCGGTCCGAATGTAGTTTTTACCAATGACCGTCGGCCGCGTAGTCCGCGCATGCCGCTGATGAAAGAAAAAGGGCTTTCCGAAAAAGATTGGCTGGTGGAAACTTTTGTTGAAGAAGGTGCATCGATCGGGGCTAATGCAACGATTCTTCCCGGTGTTCGTCTCGGCAGATACTGTATGATTGGTGCTGGCAGCGTAGTGACGAAAGATGTGGAGTCTTTCACGCTGGTCGCTGGTAACCCAGCGCGGGTAATCGGGCGGGTGGATGAAGCGGGCAAAAGAGTTTTCTGAGGGTGGAGATCCGAAGTCCGTGGGCAGCGGTCGAAGCTGTTGATCACTGACGTTTGACCTCTGATATCTGACCTTTGGATAAACCGCAGTGCGGTTTATCCATCCGCTCTTCCCGTCAGAATAACCCAGATGGTCATGGCGACGATGTAGAGGTCGATCATCGGGCTCATATTACGAGCATAGTAAATGTCGTATAGCACCGTGTCATTGAAAGACACCCCATCTCGCGATGCATAGATTTTCCATAAGCCCGCACAGCCAGGTTTTATTTCAAACCGGCGTTTATGCCATTCGTCGGTGATCTCATATTCATTAAGGGGAACCGGACGAGGGCCGATGAGCGACATATCCCCCTTCAATACGTTGATGAGCTGGGGTAGTTCATCAATGGCCCACTTGCGGATGAATTTTCCAACGGGCGTGACTTGACTGATGTTTATTGTTTTGCGGGAAATCTGGTCGCCGGACTCTAAGTATTCTTTGATGTCGGCATTGCGGGTTTTATCCTGATCGGCTCCGGTGTACATGGATCGGAATTTATAGAAGGTGAAAAGCTTTCCATTTTTACCGACCCGGTCGCGGGTGTAAAAAATTGGGCCGGGTGAGGTTAGTTTGATGGCGATGACCGTGGCGATTAGGAGGGGGGAGAGTAGTAAAAGACCAATGGCTGCTCCGAGTTTGTCCGTTGTTTCTTTGTAAGCGCGGATCATCGGTCCGGTTGGAATTTCGCGCAGTCGGACGAAGGGAATGTCGAAGTACGTATCGGTGTTTAAATTGTTGTGCCAGACTGCGGATTTATCGGTATGGACATCCACCCAGCCGAAAAATCGGACGCAACGTTCAATTAGATCCATTAGATCCTGATAAGATATATCGGTCTGCGTGATGATGGCTCCTTCGATTTCATGCGTATTCACCAGCTCGGGCAGTGAGTTGATTGGCCCGAGGCAGGCTAGGTCGTCGGTGATGAGGATCCCCGGTTTGCGGTTGTTGGAGAGAAAACCAATTGGGTTAAGGGTGGCATATCGCTTTTGTTCCAGAATTTGTTGCGCGATGCGGGCTGAATTTTCGCTGACGCCGATAATGATGACCCGTCGTCGCGGCTGTACACGAGAGACGATTTTTACAATAATGGGAAGAATAATCAGGCGATGGAGACTTAGTGCGACGAATAGTAAAATACCCCAATTTATGATGACGAACCGAGATGGAACCAGAAGGTCGCTTTTCGTCAAAATTTTAATCAACAGATAGCCTAGAATGCAAACAGTGACCCCCTGAACAATTCGTAGAAAATGCCAGACCGTGCTGAGCAGGGTTTTTCGCTTATAAAAGTTAAGCATTGTAAAAATCCCGAGCATGGCTAGGGAGTAAACGAAAACGAACGAAGCCTCTACGGCGATGTGTAGTAATTGCAATGAGATGATATTCAAGCCCGGCGCATAGCGTCGAAAGTGCAGTGCCACACTGAAGCTGCCAATCAGAATTAGCCAGTCAGTGACCAACAGATAGGTGGTCGAACGGCCATATTTTCTGAGTAGATTTTTCATGGTTTTACTCCCTTACTTCACTTAAGCTGTGGTGAAACTATGAGTTTCTTAGGCTTTGAATGGATTGATGGCGAGGATCCCTTCGTATTTCTGGCCGTTGTTCAAATCGTAAAGTGATGTTTGTGGTCATAGCTGAATCCTCTTCTTGTGATTATTTCTGCACAATTTGCGTGCACTTGTCGAGAAGAGTGTCCGATTTCTAGGGGAAAAGACGGGGGGCGGGGGACAGAGGACGGGGGACAGAGGACAGATGAAAGATGGCAGGGGACAATGACGTGGAATGTGGAACGTTGAATGTGGAATGTAGAACGTGACAAGAGGACTGATGACCGTAAAAAAAGACAGACGTTTAGACTTTTGACCTTTAGACCTTAGGCTTTTGAACGGACAGCTATCAGAAGACGGAGGACAGACGACGGCCTTAATGTGTAGGACGCGCCTCTCCCGAAGGGAGGGCGCGTAAGATTCCTCCTCGCAAAGTGCGAGAAAAACAGCAGGTTCTGGTGGATGCTGATGTTGCAAAGCTTTATGGAGTTGAGACGAAAAAGATCAACCGGGAGGTCTCCAACAGCCCTGATAAATTCCCGGACGGATACGTTTTTGAGCTCTCCGAAACGGAAAAATCAGAGGTAGTGGAAAAGATTTTTACAACCGCTATCGCTAGAGGGATAAAGAGTGACTTCGGAGTTGAGTGGTTGTAGAAAGAAAAAGGGAATCGGCTTAAGTTAGGTGCGGGCGGTGACCGCTCTTGAGTCCGCATTGCTGAGGATTTCTTGATAAAAGGGATTGTTTCTGATCTGCAATGCAAATTGGCACTTCTCTGCCGTCGCACGGAATACCGTTTGCCATCAGGATATAGAGCGGCGTGGCGCGAATACCGCTTCCCGCACGCACTCCAAAATGGCGGCCTTGGAGTGCGGTGACAACCAGCGGGCGGCACCGCTCTGTTTCAAGGAGATAAGCAACGCGCAGCTCCTTTCTAACTCAGACTCTACCTTCGGTGATGGGAAAAAATGTGTGTCAGCTCTCGCGTGGCTTCCTCCTTCCTTCTGCAGCGGACAAGCCAGCGGATCAGTCTATGACTTAAAAATTATAGCAAAGTAAAATAATTTTAAAAAGACTTCTTGCAAAGAGGAGTAAGCTGTAGTTTTGGTGGCATGGGGATGGAGATCAGAAGGCGGACGTCAGACGACAGAGGTCAGACTTTAGACTTTTGACCTTAGACTTTGGACTTTTGAACGGATAGAGGACGGTTGGGAGTAGTGGAGTGTGGGCGTTTAGACTTCTCAAGCCTCAGGCCTCAAGTCTCAAGTCTCAGACCTTAGACCTTGGACTTTTGACCGGATAGAGACCAGAGGACGTGACAGGGCTTTGACAGACGTGTAGATTTAAAATAATGTACGTCACATGAATTCAAAGCTGACATTACCTATGAAAGTTCCTTTTTTAGATTTACGAAATCAAACCGCCAAGTTTCAGGATGAAATCCAAGCCGCTATGGATCAGGTGTTGCTGGATTGTAATTTTATCCTCGGTCGCCAAGTGGCAAATTTTGAAAAAAAACTTGCCAGTTATTGCGAATGCGAACACGGGTTGGGTGTTGCGTCCGGCCTTGATGCACTTAAATTGATTTTTCGGGCCATGGAAATTGGGCCAGGTGACGAAGTTATTACAGTTTCCCATACGTTTATTGCCACGGCGCTGGCGATTTCTTCCGTGGGCGCGACCCCAGTTTTAGTCGAGGTTGATCCTGCCACTTATACCATGGATCCGCAGGCTTTTGAGACTGCCATAACGAAACGAACCAAGGCGGTTATGCCGGTGCATCTTTATGGGCAGATGGCCGATATGAAACCCATTGTAGAGATGGCCCGCCGTTATGGACTGAAAGTGGTCGAAGATGCTTGTCAGTCTCATGGGGCCCGTTGCAATGGTCGGCGCGCCGGTTCTATCGGCGATGCTGCTGCTTTCAGTTTTTATCCCGGTAAAAATCTCGGCGCTTATGGTGACGGCGGGGCTGTAACTACCAATAATGCCGTTCTGGCCGAACGGATTCGCACCTTGCGCAACTACGGATCGGCCAAAAAGTATTACCACGATGAATTGGGCGAAAATAGCCGTCTGGATACGTTGCAAGCTGCCGTGTTGGGCGTGAAACTAAATTATCTGGATGAAGGTAATGCCGCCCGTCGCGCTGTTGCCGCCCGCTATACGGAACTGCTTAGCGAAGTCGGGGAGATTATTGCGCCTGTCGTTCGTGCGGATTCTGAACACGTTTTTCACCTTTATGTCATTCAAACGGCTCGTCGTGACGAACTTCAGCATTATTTGATGGAGCAGGGCATTGAGTGTCTAATTCATTATCCCGTCCCGGTGCATCTTCAGAAGGCATATTCTTCCAAGGGTTGGGAAAATGGCGATTTCGCGCTGACGGAAAAACTGGCTGGCCGAATTTTATCTCTGCCAATTTTTCCCGGAATTACGGAAGAACAAATCAACTATATTTGTGACTCCATCAAGACGTTTCACAGAAACTGAGCACGCTATGTTTGAGTGTGAAAAAAAATCTTTTTTTACCCGGCAGATATTGAATGCCGTATCGCTTTGCCTCAGTGATTCACTGGTGTTGCTAGTGGGGCTCTATCTGGGCAATTGGATAATTTTTCTGATTCATGGAATACCAGTGTCTATTCATTATGCACTGGCTGTTATTCCGGTCTGGTGTATCGGGGCTATCGCGTCTCGTGTAGTACCCGGATGGGGGCTTGGTGCGGTCGAGGAATTGCGTCGCATTCAGTTGTTACTACTAGCGGTTTTTGCAATGGCAGGCATTGCGGTATTTTTTAGCCACGGACAGATTGTTCCCAGCCGTATCGTTTATCTGGGTTCCTATCTGTTCAGCGTAGTCTTTATTCCGCTGGTAAGAATTCCTGTTAAAACAATTCTTTTGAAAACAGGGCGATGGGGCTGTCCGGTGGTTGTGTATGGGAATGTCACTCAGGTCTCTGCCGTGATTGACGGGTTTCAGAAGAATCCGTTACTTGGCTATACTCCGTACGGGATATTTACGGATGATCTGCCTGTTGGTACTGTGATTCAAGGGGTGTCAGTTCTCGGCCGACTTGGCGGGCAAAGTTCTGTTGCCTCGGCGGCAGTGGTTCCGGTTGCTTTTGCAGAAGGGTTGTCGCTTTCAGAAGAGTTCGACCGGATCTTATCCGGGTATCAACGCGTGGTGCTTTTGCCAGATATTCGCGAGGACGTCTTTTTGTGGGCGGTACCCCGGACGCTGGGTAGTTTGATTGGCCTTGAAATTACCAGTAACCTATTTAATCCGGTGGCTCGTATTTTTAAGCGGGGTACGGATTTGATGCTGGTGTTGCTGACTGCGCCATTTTGGATTCCCTTGCTGGCATTGACCGCGTTATTGATTGTGATGATTGATCGACAGCATCCATTTTTTCTTCAGCCACGGATCGGTAAAAACAACCGGATTTTTCGTCCGGTGAAGTTCCGTACAATGGTTGAAAATGCTGAAGAGGCTTTTGAACAGGCGCTGGCTGCGGATGAATCGCTTCGGCTCGAATGGGAACGGAATTGCAAACTTCGTAACGATCCCCGAGTGACACGGCTAGGAAAAATGTTGCGGCGAACTTCGTTGGATGAACTGCCGCAGATTCTAAATGTAATGGTCGGTCAAATGGCTTTGGTCGGACCTCGTCCACTTCCCAGATATCATCACGATCAGCTTGCAGAATCCGTTCGTGCTCCGCGTTGCCGGGTACGTCCTGGTCTCACAGGGCTCTGGCAGGTGTCGGGTCGCAGTGAAAGCGGTACCGCCGGCATGGAGAAATGGGATACTTACTATGTTCGTAACTGGTCGATCTGGCTTGATATCATTATTCTAGCTCGTACGTTTCTTGCCGTCGTTAAAGGAACTGGCGCGTATTAACGCCGCGGAGCGGCGTTAATGACCGTGTGGAACGTGGAACGTGGGATGTGGGACGTGGGATGTGGAATGTGAAGACGGGAGTGAATGTGTTAGCACAAAGTGTCAGAGATCTTGAGGTTTATAAGGTGGCTTTTGAAATTCAGCAGCAGGTCTTTGATTTGACGAAAGCCTTCCCAAAAGAAGAGATGTACTCTCTGACAGACCAGATACGTCGTGCATCTCGGTCAATTGGCGCAAACATCTCTGAATCATGGGCCAAACGCCGATACCCCGCACATTTCGTCAGCAAATTGTCGGATGCTGATGGCGAACCCGAGGAGACGGTTCATTGGATTGAAACGGCTTATGCCTGCAAGTATATCAGTGAAGAAACGAAGAATAATGTATTTTTAAAGTGTAGGCATGTTGGCGGAATGTTGAATAAGATGATGGGCAATTCCGATTCGTGGTGTAAAAACTACATCGTCGGAAAATGAGCTATCTTACCGACCTTTAACTCGTACATTCCACGTTCAACATCCAACTTTCTACATGGCGGGCAACGCAAAATGACTTTTCTTGAGAAAGTAACGACAGGTAGCACCATTTTCGCTGTATGCGCCTCAGCGGTGCTCTACGGCATCTGGGAAGATAAAGCGACGCTGTACGCTCCGCTTCTGGCAGTGGTGTATGTCGCTATCGCGTTGTGGCTGGCGAGTGGCAAGTGGCGTGGGACTGGTGGCGAGGGACAGGGGCGTCAGCCGTCTTCAGACTTCGCACAAGCGCTACGCCCGGAGGCTTCGCTTGGCTATGGGAGGATGGAGGGCAGCCAGTCCGCCATAGCCTCGGCGTCGTCGGAAGGACAGAAAACCGAGCATCCCACATTTCACATTCCACATTTCACAACTCACAGCATTCCCCCGGGGGGCATCATGCTTCTCCTCTTCTGTCTCTACAGCTTCGCGCTGGTTCCATTTTCGGTGCTGCCGTATGAAGCGAAGATCAGTTCAATCAGCTTTGGCGCCTATTTGGCGGTTTATTGGGCTTCAGCCAATATCCTTTCCCGCTTTTCTTACCGTAAAGTTGTTTGGGTGACCGTTTTCGTTTTGATGATGCTGGTGGCACTTTACAGCTTGGTGCAGCATCGCGTTGCACCGAATCTGATTTTCGGCGTGGAGCGTTATACCGATTACTGGAAAGGTGGGCGGCTTGGCGGAACCTATCAATGCCCCAATCACATCGCCCACCTTTTTCAAATGTGGATTCCGTTTTGTTTGGTTTTCTTATTCATTCCTCAGTTTGGGCTATTCTGGCGCATCTGTTTTGCTTATGCCATCCCGCTGTTTCTGCTGTTGATTTACCAAACTCAGTCGCGGGCGGGCTTGCTGGGTTCCGTCGCTGCCGTTGGCACGACGGTTTTGTTTATGATCCTGCGAAAGAGCCGCCGGACTTTTATGGTTGCCCTGTTGGTGGTGCCCTTGCTCGGAGCTGCGGCCTTGGGCGGACTGTGGGTTGGGTCATCCATGTTTCGCGAACGAATGCAGCCGGTGGTGAAGTTTATTAATCTGGTGACTTCAGGAGAAGGCCTTGATGAGAACTTTAATGATTTTCGTCCGCTGACGTGGCTGGACACTCTTAAAATGATTAAAGATAGACCCGTATTCGGTGCGGGACCCGGCAACTATGGACTAGTTTACGAAGATTACCGCACGCGGTTACAGACCCTGCGGATGGAAACCGTACATCCGCACAATGAGTATCTTGAACTGACCGCCGAGTATGGGTTGGTTGGTGCGGGGCTCGTGCTTTTGGTGCTGATCAGCATTTCCGTACAGTTGATTCGTTTTATCCGCAAGGCGGAGCGTTCGTATCACGCATTGCCTGTCGCCGCACTGCTGGGTATTCTGGCCGGAACGGCCGTTCACGGGTTTTTCGATTTCGAGCTCCGTATTTTTCCCAACGCGTTGATGCTCGCGCTCCTTGCAGGTTGCGTCGCCGCGCCGTTGCTTACGCAACGGAAGACAGAGGACGGAGGACGGAGGGCGGAGGGCGGAAGACGGAAGGGCGGAGGACGGAGGACGGATGACGGATGACGGATGACGGATGACGGAGGGCAGAGGACGGAGACTTGAGACAAAGGGAGAATGTAATGGGAGATAGAATTCAGTCATTTGAGGATTTAGACGTTTACCAATTAGCACTGGAGTTGCAGCAGGAGGTTTTTGAGTTATCCAAGGTTTTTCCGCCCGAGGAACGTTATTCTCTGACAGATCAAGTCCGGCGTTCATCCCGTGCAATCGGCAGCAATATTGCTGAAGCCTGGTCTAAGCGTAGATATCCGGCTCATTTTGTGAGTAAACTCAGTGACTCTGATGGGGAGCAAAATGAAACATGGCATTGGTTAAAATCGGCTTTTTTATGCCACTACATTTCAGAGCCGGATTTTAATAAGCTTATTGAGAAGTGCAAAATAATTGGGGCAAAGCTTGGCAATATGATGCAACATCCTGAGAGTTGGATTCCGAAGGAGCGTCGGTAATATGTCGCGGAATACTCAGGCTACTGTTTTCCCTTCGGGGCGTAGGCCCCTCTCGTCCGGAGTCCGTTCTCCGTCCTCCGTCCTCCGTCCTACGTCCTCCGTCTTCTGTCTTCTGCTCTCTGTCCTGTTGCTGCTTGCAGCAGGCTGGTCGGTTCAGGTTATGAGTTCGGCGTGGATACGGGCGCGAGGGGATCAGTTTCTGGCGGAGAATAAAAATCAGCAGGCCGAGCAGTGCGCTAAACTTGCCGCACGGATTGATCCTCAAAATTGGCGGGCGCATCTGATCTTGGGGCGGATTTATTATAATCGAGGCTATTATGAGCTGGATCCGACCCGTAAGAGCGAATGGGCCATCAAGGAGCAGTCTGCTTATGTTGCGGCGTACCGGATTAATCACATTAAAGAGGATGTCGTTTACGGGTTGGGTCGCGTTGAATTGTTCCTTGGTAATCGGGATAAAGGATTGGATTATCTGCGACAGGCGGCAAACTACAAGCGGTTTAACGACTTTTACTGGCGCAAGCTGGGTATCGAACTGCGCAAAGCCGGACTCTATGATGAATCGCTAAAGGCCTTTGAGCATGCCCAGAAAATGGATCGGTCGAATCCAACGGTGAAGAGGAATATTGAGTGGCTTAGACAACGTAAGAACAAAACTTGAAACAAAGCGGTACCACCCGCTGGTTGAGTTGAACATCGTACCAACCGTAGCCACAATGACGGTCTGCAATACGTTAAAAAACGAACTTCAGCCTCATCGCAGCAAATGATTATGGACTTAGATGGAACTCCATTTTTTCGCCGGTGCGGGGATGGGTGAAACGCAGGAAACTGGCGTGGAGTTTGAGTTGTCCCGGGCTCGTGCCGAAGCCATAGAGCCGGTCTCCAACGATTGGAATTCCTAGTCCCTGTTTTGATGCGGCGTGAACGCGGAGCTGATGCGTCCGCCCCGTGATGGGACGGAATTCGACGCGCGTTTGTCCATTTTCTACCGCCAGCTTTTTCCAGTGGGTGATTCCTATTTTTCCATTCACCGGATCGTAAATCTGGTGCGGACGGTTTTCGACATCGAGGCGAAAGGGCAGTTTGATCGTTCCTGCATCGCCGGACAGTTCGCCGTCGAGCAGGGCGATATACCGCTTCTCGGTTTCTCTGTTGTGAAACTGGAGTGACAGTTTGCGGTGCATGTCAGCGGTCAAGGCCAGCACCATGAGACCGGAGGTGTCCATGTCGAGGCGGTGTACCGCCGGTTGTTCAATGCAGTTGGGGAAAAGTTTTTTTATACGCGAAACGACGCAGTCCTGATTTTCTTCGCCTTTGCCCGGAACAGCGAGGAGTCCAGAAGGTTTAACGACAACGACGAATTCGGGGTCGGCATGAAGGATTGGAATGGTGGAATGATGGAATGGTGGAATAGTGGAATTGATAAAATTTCCATCATTCCCGTGTTTCATTATTCCATTATTCCTCTCTTCAATTCCGCAAAGCATGAAGCCGAGAATCGGCTGGCATTTCTCGGTGCAGGCGGAATAGAATTCGCCGTGCTGGCGGGTGCCAGATCGGTTTTCTTTGCCCCAGTAAAACTCGCTGAGACCGATCGGCGTCAGCCTGTTTTTTGTGGCGTGGTTTAAAAGTTTCGGAGCACAGCAGTCGCCCGCACCGGTCGGAAGGCCGCCGCCTTGAAACACCTCAGCCATTGGACTGGTTTTTCCGTGGAAGTTGGTGAGCAGGTAAAGGGCGTGAATTGTCTTCATCAGTTCCTGCGAAAGTGCTTTGCGCTCTCGGATTAGTTCGGGGTTTTTCCCGTCTTCTGCGATAAGACGATTAAGCCTTTTAATTTCACGATCAACGGGATTGCTCAGCTGGTAGAATTTTGTGACATCAAGAATCGGCGGCACCCAGCCGTCGGTCAGCCACTCGCCGTTGTATTGACCGGAAAAGGCTTTGAGTACAACCGTGTTTCCGTCGGTATCTTGGCATTCCAGCGCACCGAACATCAGGCCGCGAGCATCGCTCCATAGATAGTCGGTTGAGAACTTTTGATTCAAATCACCCACCCCGTCCGTCGTTTCACTCCGTCCACCCCTCCGCTGGAGGGGACTGTTTAAATTCCCCTCCAGCGGAGGGGTGCCCGCAGGGCGGGGTGGGTGCGTGGGGTCAGAGAACGGCGGCAGGTCATCGATTCGCTTGAATTCTTCAAGTTGAGCCATCAGCTCCAGCGCATATTTTCGGCTGTTGCCGACCGGAAGCGAATGAACTATTCCGCAGGCGGCGCAGAATCCGGAAGCAGAGCTATTTGAGGAAGACAACATGGCGGGCAGTTTATGGAATCCACACATTGAAGCGAAGCGGAAATATTTGTTAACGTTTAGCAACAGCGGCGCGGTTTACCGCGCACGCTGGATGCCTTTGTTGGCACATCTCTGATCGTTGAGAGATAGGCGGCAGGGTGGACAATTTGGATGCTCCCGAACCTCTCCATGTCTAGTGTCCAGAACGATGCGATGCCGCTTCATCTCTTTTCGGATCTGTTTTGGCGATGTGACTGGATCTCCATCGCAATATCGTTCTCTGTTAGGGGCCTGCTTGCAGCAAGGTTCTTGCCGTAAGCGAACAACTTACCCCGGCGACGCTTCCTGTCGATGTATAGTCTGGCGGCTTCCCGCAGCAATTCAGAGCGGGAGCGTGATTCAGTCAGAGCCACCCGGTCTATTTCAGACAGGAGGCTACCCTGAAAGGCGATATTTGCGGTTGTTGTGTTCATTGTCATCTCACTTTCTAAAATACTATGACATACAATCATTGTATATTGGCCTTTTGATGTCCGCGTCATTTTTGAGTGCCATCATCACGAAGGCTCACTTGATGGGTTAGCCTATTTTTCTACCAAATCACCTTCAACATATTGGTGGATCATGCCGGAGATCAATGTTTGATAGGGGCCGCCTTTGCCCATCGCCTTTTTTTGGGTGCCCTTTAGATCGTGGTCGTAAAACCGAATAGTCACTCTCCGGTTTTTCCGGAAGGTGTTTTTAGCCATAGTTTTGATTTTAGCCTTTTCTGCTTTTGATGGCGCAGAAAGCTTCAATTCCTCGTATTTGTCCGGATTCCACCCTTATCTCGATGTACATTGAATGTGCGCACAGATCAAGATCATGTTAATTTTTCTGGCTAGAGCGTATTCAAAAAATCTGTGGCCGATTCTGCAAGGCAGGCTGGAAGCTTGCGGTACGTATCGCGGGCATCCTTGCCTGCCTTAAGTGGCTATACCTTTTGAGAAAAAGCTCTAACGTCTCGAAGCCGCGTCGGGCGCGAAGTGCCCGATAAACTGACTTCTCTGGTTACGCGTCACTCTGAGCGGGTGGAGCCAGCGATAGAGTGAATGCGGCGGTGGACAATTTCTTTGATCTTGTTGTTTTTAAAAGCATTAATGATTGCATCCGCTAGCAATACCTTATTCCACCAATCCAACCATCCACCACTCCATTCCCCTTACTCCCCCTCACTCGGCCTTTGGATCGCGGCCCATCAGATCTTTCAGAGCCTGGCGCGGGTCTTTGCCGTGTTCAACAATCTGGCAGACTTCTTCGGTGATGGGCATCGAAATGTCGTGTTCTTTAGCGAGGTCTCGCGCGGTGCGGGCGTTCCATATACCTTCGGCCACTTGCTTCATGCCGCCCATAATCTGCTGGAGACTTTCGCCTTTACCCAACCGTTCGCCGACGGAGCGGTTGCGGCTGTGACGACTTCCGCAGGTGACGATCAGGTCGCCTACGCCGCTCAGTCCTGAGAAAGTTTCTGACTTTGCACCCAGCGCAATACCGAGTCGTGTAATTTCGGCAAGTCCGCGCGTCATCAGCGCGGCTTTGGAGTTGTCACCGAGTCCCATGCCATCGAGAATTCCGGCGGCGACGGCAATAATATTTTTGAGTGTCCCGCCCAGTTCGACACCGATGACATCGTCGGAGGTATAGACGCGGAACGTTTTTCCGATAAAGGCCTTTTGAATGGCGGCGGCATTTTTACCGGCTACCGTGACGGCGGTCGGCACGCCACGCGCGACTTCTTCGGCATGGCTTGGGCCGGAGAGGACGGCAATGTCGCGACCCAGCACGTCAAAAGCGGTTACACTCATGCGGTGGTGCGTCTTTTCGTCGAGTCCTTTGGTGGCGCTGACGATCAATGCGCCATCGGCGAGGTGTGGCTTAAAGGTTTCGAGTGTGGCGCGGAAGAAGCGTGAAGGCACGACCAGTACAATTAGTTCGGCCTCTTTGGCATCGGCAGGATTCGAGGTCCATTGAATGCCGGATGGGATTTTTACGCCCGGAAGATAAGCTGTATTTTCACCGGTGCTACGAATGGCGTTTATTTCTTCGTCGAACGGGCCCCAGATGGTCACTTGATTGCCGTTGTCGGCCAAGATCATGCCTAAAGCCGTTCCCCAGCCGCCGTTTCCTATGACAAAACATTTCATAAAAGCTCCGATTTTTCTCAGGTCGAAAGTCTAAATGTCGAAAGTCTAAGGTCTAAATGTCGAAAGTCAGGAATTGTTTTTTCACGACGTTTAGACTTTAGACTTTTCGACTTTTGACCCTCGCTGGAACCGGTTTTCGGTTCCGGCGAGGAGCCGTTTGATGTTTTCGCGGTGTCGATAGATGCTGAGACCGCCGAGTAGGGTGAGGGCCGTGGCGACGACGGAACCGTAGCCGACCGTCCAGCCGGTGATGACGACTGCAACTGCGGCGATGATTGAGCCGAGCGAAACATAGCCTGACGTGTAAAAAACGATGGCCCAAGTCAGCAGGCCGATGACAACCGCCAACGGCGCAACGCCAAGCAGTACGCCCGCGCTGGTGGCCACGCCTTTGCCACCTTTGAATTTCAGGAAAACTGGAAAGTTGTGGCCTAGAATGGCTACTGTGCCGAAGAGGATTCCAAAGGTTGGATCGAGGTTTCCAAGGATTGGAAAAAGGCTGGCGGGTAGGTAGCCTTTTAGTGCGTCGAGCACGAAACAGGTGATGCCTAGTGGTTTTCCAAAGCAGCGCAGGACGTTGGTTGCGCCGATATTACCACTGCCTTGTTTGCGGATATCCACACCCTTGGCTTTGGCAATTAGTAACCCAAAAGGGGTCGAACCGACCAGATAGGAGGCTACGACTAAGAGACTTACAATTATTGGGTTCATTTAAAATTATTTTCCAAACAGGGATGTTCCAAGGCTTTTCAGGGCATCTTTGACCTCTCTGTTGCCTTCGAATGCCTTGCCGTTTTTGTCTAGTTGTTCGGAGAGTGCGTTGCCGACCGCTTGACCAAGCGAATTGCTGGTTGTTGTTGCGTCGTTGGTTCCCGCCGCGACCTGTTGAATCAGCTGTTGCAGAGCCGGACTCTCTGCAATTTCTTTTACCTGATTGGTCAGACCTTGCATAAGCACCTGTTCCGTCGGGGCATTTACATCGACACCGAGTTTTTTGCTTAGTCCTTTTTTAAGTTCCCGCAGGCCGACGGCTTTGCCAATTTTTAATCCTTGTTCGGAGAAGAGGGATTGAATAGCTCCTGTGATATCGAGCACGGGACGTTTGAGTGTTCCGTTGAGCGGGAGTTTGAGCGTGGTATCCCCGATGGCGGTGCCGTAGATTTTTAGGTCGTTAAGCACGAGATCAATACGTGAGCCATTAAGTTGACCTTTGTTGCACGTGATCGAAGGTTTTATGGAGAAGGAGCGGCTTTCCATTTCGTTCTTTTTGAGAAGATTTCCGAGGAAATCCGCATTGATATCCAGGATGCTCCCCGTGGCGTTGAATGAAGGATTTGCGGGGTCTGTTAGCGGCTCCAGGATGGCATTGAGGTCGGTTGTGAAGCTATCCTTGTTGTGCGGTAAAGAGCCGCGCAGAACGAGCAGGCTGTTCGGCTGTCCGATTGCAGGAACCGTAAAGAGATCGTTTCCCGTCATCCGGAGATTCAGATCGTAGGTTTTGTTTTGTTTAGAGTCGGTATATTTTACCAGTATATCCACAGCGACACGGCGGATGTGCACTGGAATCGGTTTGGCCTTCGCAACGTCAGGTGTTGTAGAGGGCGGGGTTTCTTTCTCTGGGGTCGGGGTGGAGGTCTGCTGTTGTGGGGCTTGAGGTTCTTGGTTTGTCGTACTTCCAACTGGTTTTAAGGCATCGGCCAGCTCTTTGACGTTGAACAGCTTTTCTTTATTCCGCTCGATAACCAGCGTGGCACCCTTTGCTTCGGCCAGTTTGATGACTACAGGGTCGCGTTTCAGTAGCGACATGATTTCCACTTCGAGCAGGCATTTGTCAAAGGTGATTAGGTAGGGCTCTTCGTAGCCTTTGAGGTTACGTACGGTGAACCCTTCTAGCAGGGCGGAGCCCTTGAATAGGTTGACCGAGGCGTTGGTGATGCTCATTTCGAGGCCGTACATTGATTTTACGGCGGGAAAGGCCCCTTGATTCAGCGCGGTGGTCAGGCCTTTTGTTAGGAACATTTGCAACCCAGCAACGAGCAGCACGATGATTACCAGTAGTACGGAGAGAATAATTCCAAGTGTTTTCATGTCGGGGAATGTACCTTGCCGACAAGGAAATGAAAAGCCCTGATGAAAAACAGATATTTTTAAATTCGTTCCGGCGTTTCAATGCCAAGCAGGGCCAGACCTTTTTTCAGAATGGCAGCGGTGAGGGCGCAAATCCGAATGCGGCTTTCGCGGATGCCTTCAGCGGCTTTGAGGAACGGTACGTTTTGGTAAAACGAGCTGTAGGTTTGTGAGAGGTCAAAAAGATAGTCGGCCATGACGCTGGGACGGGATAGTTTGGCGGCGGTTTCCACCGCGGCCGGAAAGCGCGTGAGTTTAAGCGCCAGACGGCGTTCGATCTCCTCGTTGATGATAATGGAGTAGTCATTAGGATTTTTGCTGGGGAATTTTTCGGCGTACTTGTCGCGGACACTGGCGATTCGAGCGTAGGCGTATTGGAGATAGGGCGCGGAGTTGCCGTCCATGGCGAGCGCTTTTTCCCAAGTAAAGGTGACGAGGCTTTGCGGGTTCTGGCTGAGGTCGGTGTATTTGATGGCCCCAATGCCAACAGCGCGGGCGATTTCGCGCTGTTTCACTTCGTCCATGTTCGGGCTGGATGCCTTGACGACTTCCAGTGCGCGGGCTTCGGCTTCGTTCAGCAACGCTTCGAGTTTGATGACATTGCCTTCGCGGGTGGAAAAGGTGGCTTCCGGCAGGCGCATGAGTCCGAACCAGACGTGCGTGAGTTTGGTCGGTACACCGAGCTTTTTGCAGATGTGGAAGAACTGTTTAAAGTGAAGCTGCTGGCGCTCATCGGTGACGTAGATGATTTCCAGCGGGTGGAACTCCTCGGTGCGGGAAATGACGGTGGCAATGTCCGTGGAGGCGTAGTTGTAGCCGCCATCACTTTTGCGGACGATGGTGACGTTGAGTCCGTCAGCTTCAAGATCGCAGACCAGCGCGCCGTTGCTTTCAGTCGCCAGTCCTGCTTTTTTTAGTCGTTCGACGGTTCCGGCCAACTGGTCGTTATAGAAACTTTCCCCGCGATAGAGATCAAAGGAGACATCGAGCCGTTTGTAGATGCGATTAAATTCACTCAAGGTGAGTTCAATAAACTTTTTCCAGAGCGCGAGGTTTTCCTTGTCGCCCTGCTGGAGCTTGACGAGTTCGGCTTTGGCGCGGTCGCGCCAAGTTTCATCTGCTTTGGAGAGATTGTAGCTTTTGACATAGATGCGTTCGAGCTCTTCGACGGGTGCTGTTTTGAGGGCTTCGGCATCGGCAAATTCACGGTAGCCAAGAATGATAAGGCCGAACTGCGTGCCCCAGTCGCCCAGGTGGTTGTCGGCGATGACGCGGTAGCCGAGGGCGCGGTAGAGTCGATCAAGGGCGTTGCCAATGACGGTTGAACGAATGTGGCCGATGTGCATCGGCTTGGCGACGTTGGGGCTGGAGTAGTCGATAATGACGGTCTGGTTTTTTCCAAGGTTTGGAAGACCGAGGTCTTCGTCGGCCTGCATGGCTTCGAGTTGTGCGGCGAGCGCACTGGTTTTGAGGCTAATATTGATAAAGCCGGGTCCGGCCACTTCGATTTTTACAACGAAGGCGGGTAGAATGGCTTTTTCGACGAACTGCTGTGCGACGGCGCGCGGATTGGTTTTTAGCTCCTTGGCAATCTTCATGGCGGCTTCGCACTGGCAGTCGCCGAACTGTTCATTTTTAGAGGGAATGACTGCGGAATGCAGGGTGGTTAAGTCGGTGGTGGGGAAGCAGGCGGCGAAGGTCTCTGCGCACCATGCAGAGAGTTTTGTTTCTAACGAGATGGTTTCATTTTTCATACTTTATATTCCGAGCTGAAAGCAGGGCGAATAAGACCATATTTTAGAATTCAGTTAAAGCGCCTAATTAGCTTGTATTCAGCGGACATAAAATTAGAGTCCAGCCTCCGAAAAATAAAAGAAACGAGAAACAATTAAGGGGAATGAATATGGCTATTGAAAAGAAAATGACGAAGAAAGTAGAAAAAAAGGCCGTGGTAAAAAAAGCGGTTGCCGTAAAATCGGTAGCTCCGAAAGCTGTTGTAAAGAAAGCTCCGGCGAAAAAAGCTGAAATTAAAACGGGTGTTACAGCGAAAACTGCTGTTTCCCAGGCAAAATTCTACGCCATGGTTAGCGAAGTGGCCTATTTTTCATCGCAGAACGATGGTAACCTCAAAGGGGCTGCCGAATACTGGGTTGAAGCCGAAGCTGCCGTGAGCGCCAAGTTCGACGTGGCATAAATCGAAAAATCGAAAATATATCTGGTTTACCTCTTGCGCTTTTAGGCTGAATGTTTTAGAAACTTTTTTCCGCGGAGAGGTGGCTGAGTGGCTTAAAGCAGTGGTTTGCTAAACCGCCGTACGCTGTAAAGGCGTACCGGGGGTTCGAATCCCCCCCTCTCCGCCAGTTTTTGCTCTGCAAAAACTGATGTGGCGAAATCCTGCAAGCAGGATGAAGCCGGTTCATAAAACCACTGCTCTCGCCACTTTGCCCCGGCGGGTCACCTGAGAAGCGCGGACTATGAGATATTACGTCTCATTCTCAAACGAGCAGTCCGCCTAGGACTTTGAGTGCTATCTAAAAACCCATTCTGGACGCGCCTTTGCCGCGAAGCGGCTGTGATAACCTCATTAGCCAATGAGGGTTACAATAAAGACTCCAAGGTGCGGGGATGTTTCCCCATGTCGCAGAAATACTTTTTATCCCCGAGAAAAACATTCCCCACGCTTCCAATGACCGGAACAATCCAGTAAAAACTTTCCACCCGCGACAAGTTCGACTTGCTGCGATTTGACGCAAAACCGGCTGGAAAGACAACCGACAGCAAAACCGATTTTGGCGAAATTGTCCGCGAAATCAACGAACTAGCCGTGTTTAACGACGAAGCGCATCATATTCACAATCCGAAAATGGCTTGGTTCAAGTCCATACTCGAACTCAACGGAGATATTCCACAGTGGAACGAAGTCAAAGACGTGAATTCTGAGATGATCGTAGACCTTGCAAGCCTTACCGCATCGGGAGCAGTGAACTTTGCCGTTACGTCGCGGTGTGACGGTTGCTACCAGAGCCAGTCCCGACGTGCGGGACTCCAGTTAGAAGTTTTGTAGCCTCGCACGGTGAGCGCGGTCGCCGCCCGCACCTACAGTTTCTAATATCTGGAAAATAAATTTATTTTTTGCGTTGCTGTTCCCACCATTCCAGTTCGGTGGCGTGGCGGCCTGCGGTGCGGGCGGCAAATTTGAAGTAGAGGAACGCATCGAGAAAACAGCGGTGGTTCATGATGCGCTGCGCATTTTTTGGCGTTGTTTTGAGGAAGCGCGGTTGGCCACTCATGATTTCAGCAATGTGGTGGGTCACGGCTTTCGGGATGCGGATGCGGTCGAGCTGACGGATGTGGCGGTGAGTGGCCTCCTGTAACGCTTCGGTATGCGATTGATCTTCATTTTGCATGATTTGTGTAGCGACCCATTCGTGGTATTCACCGAAGATAAGGGCGAAGAGCAGGGCGGGGTCAACATTGAATCCAGCAGAACGCCAGCGATCGATCTGCGCAAAGCTTTTTTTGAGCCAGTGGGTTTTGCCTTCACCGTCAGGCGCGTTGAGCCAAGCGCCAAGCTCCGGAAATAGGTGTTCGAAGACGTTGAGTTCACAGCAGAGGGAAAAAACCTGTTCAGCTTTTCCGCAACTGAGGAGTTTTTGAATTTCTTCGTAAAGGCGGGATGATGAAGTGCCTTCAAGTTTCTCTGCGTGACGGCAAATAGCCTCACGGGCGGACGGTTCAATATCAAATCCGAGTGCGGCGGAAAAACGGATGGCGCGTAGAATACGAACCGGATCTTCGGTGAAACGTAGGTCGGGGTCGCCAATGACACGGAGGATGCGTTTTTCAAGGTCGCGTCGGCCGTTTACGTAGTCGATGATAGAAAAGTCGGCAATGTCGTAGAAAAGAGCGTTGACGGTGAAGTCGCGTCGAAGCGCATCCTCTTCAGGGGTGCCGAAGAGATTGTCACGCAGAACCAGGCCATCTTTAGCTAGAAAGGTATTGTTGTCGCTGGGTGCGTCCTCTTCAAGCGGCGTGGGTGCCCGGAAGGTAGAGACTTCGATTGTTTCGTTATGGAAGTAAACGTGGGCGAGGCGGAAACGGCGTCCAATAAGACGACAGTTGCGGAAAATCCGTCGTATTTCTTCGGGGGTGGCGTTGGTGGCCACATCAAAATCTTTAGGATTTCTCCCCAGCAGCAGATCGCGCACCCCGCCCCCGGCCAGATAGGCTACGTATCCGGCATCTTTGAGGCCGTAGAGCACTTTGAGTGCTGAAGCACTAATTTGTTTGCGACTGATAATGTGGTCTGGGCGGGCTGTAATTTGAGGTTCCATAGATAACACGAGTTTCGAAGTTCGAAGGAATGTAACGGGGTCGGGATGTAGGGGGAAGAAGTTTTTTAAGACCCTTTTAAAAATAAGATGGTTTCGCCTTCGCCGAGTTGTTCTTGAATCCAGCGAAGAATGACACTTACAACATATGCGACTTCCTTCTCTGTGAGTTCTATGCCGGTTTTTATGCCGTGAAATTTTTCAAGTTTTATCCGGTCGCTGGTGCCCGTGGCGTGCTGAGCGATAAAAACGGGGTGACCTTTGAGCGGGGTTTGGCGGCCATCGTTTTTTGGGTCGGCGGGCGCCAGCCTCTTGTTAACGAAATCGGTGGCGTGAAGTCTTAAAATATCTATCCCGCGCGATTGAACATATTCCTTTTCAGGGTCTCCCATAGCCGGCAATACGATCTGTTTGGAACGGGCGAGTTTTTGTTTCAGTGTTTTCCACTGCTTATCATCTATATTTTGCACGAAAATCTAACCCCCTTTCCAAAAAACAGCTTCAGCACACTTTAGAGTATAGGTTTCAACGCTCATTGTGGCAAGGGAGAAAGAATTTCATTTTGAAACCGTTGACTTTATAGAAAGTTCCTGTTTAATACAGCGCTTCTGTTTTACAGAAAATGCGCTCGTGGTGAAATTGGTAGACACGCAAGATTCAGGTTCTTGTGCCGAGAGGTGTGGAGGTTCGAGTCCTCTCGAGCGCACCAGTTAAGTTATTTGTGTGGGTGGTGTTGCGAATAAAAAAAAGCGTTCCCGGAGAGGGAACGCTTTTTTGTTTGAGAATCGATCTGCGTTACATGGCAGGAATCGTTTCAGCGGCTGAGTCGAGATTGGGCTTTTTGTATTCTATTTTGGCTTTGGCTTTCAGTTCTTCAATATAGGTCAGCAGGCCTTCCTGTTTTTTCTGATTGGTCAGGTACTCCTGAAGCTTGTCTTTGACTTCTGCCAACGGACGGATTCCGGGCTGTTGATGTGCGGTCGTCTTAATTAGGTGATAGCCGAACTGAGTTTCAACCACATCGCTAACTTTTCCGACGTCCTGAGCGAATGCTACGGTTTCAAATTCTGGAACCATCTGCCCGCGGGCAAAAGTACCGAGAGATCCGCCTTGTTTGCTGCTAGGGCAGCCTGATTTCGCCTTGGCAATGGTTGCAAAGTCGCCACCAGCATTGATGTCGTCGCGTATTTGTTCAATATCTTTTTTCTTTTGGGCTTTCGTGGCATCGGTGTCTTCAGGGGTGAACGGCAGCAGGACATGGCTAGCAGATACATTTTCCGGCATTTTGAATGAATCAACGTTTTCTTCGTAGAATTTAGCAATTTCAACCGGAGTGGCGGCTACGACATTGGCGGTTTTTTCATCGACCAGTTTGCGAACCAGCATCTGTTTGCGCAGGTCTAATTTCCATTCGTCAAAGTCGACTTTATTTTCAGCCAAGGCATCTTTCAGTGAGGATCCTTCCGGTGCGTTGGATTCAATGAGTTTGATTTCTTTATCCAAATCAGCGTCGCTGACTGCCAGACTTGATTTTTCGGCCGCTTTGGTTAGGAGAATGTTAGCGACCAGCGTATCCGTTACGTTCTGGTAAACCTGTCCAGACATCTGGGAGAGTTGCTGTGGGGGTACTTTACGGCTCATTTGCATGAGATTCATTTGTACGCCCTGCATGATTTCACCATGGGTGATTTTTTCGCCGTCAACCAGTACAACAATGTCATCGGCGGCAATTGCTAGGGGGTTTGGCTGCAACGGTTGCTCAAACAGGCTTGAAGTCTGTTGTGAGAGATCAAGGGTTTCGGGTTGGGCGGCTTGTGAGATTTCTTTCGTTTCTTTCGGCATTTCGTTAGTTTTTTCTTTAGAGCAGGCGGTAAGCACGGCTAAGGTGGCAACTGCGGCAACGTATCCGGCGGTTTTTGTTTTCTTGGCGAGTGTGGTCATGTTAAGAATTCTCCCTCTACAATTGTTAATCAATCCTCAATTGCCACGCAACCTAAGGGCGGCAAGGCGGGAATACTTATATTTTAAAGGACTTATGTCAATCCATTCGCTTTTAAAAAAAATAGGAAAATTCAACACTATGGCGTCTTCGAAACGTTTGTTTGAATGTCAGCAGTGTGGCTCCTGTTGCCGCTGGTTCGGTCATGTTTTGATTACAGGGCTTGATATTAAGCGGTTGGCCGTTGCGTCCGGACTTTCTGAAGAGGCTTTTATTGCTTGTTACACCGTGCTGGCGGTTAATCGGCATCAATTGAGTCTTGCAGACGGACCGGATGGTAGTTGCATACTCCTTAAAGGGAGTTGTTGTACGTTGTACGAGGCCCGTCCAGATCAATGTCGTGACTTCCCTCACGGCTGGCGTATTACTGAAGGTTGTCCCGCGCTTGAAACCTTGGCCAAAACAGATTCAGTTTAAGCGTTGAACAAAAGCCCCGTTTTAAAGATAATCGCCGTCCTGAATCCACTTAAAGAGGAGAATTATCGCATGTCTGTTATAGAAGCTAATGAAATTCTGAATATCCTGCCGCACCGTTATCCTTTTATGCTCGTTGATCGCATTCTTGAAATCGAAGAAGGAAAGCGGATCGTCGGCATAAAAAACCTGACCTTTAATGAGCCTTTCTTTCAGGGACACTTTCCCGGGCGTCCGGTTATGCCCGGCGTTTTGCAGATGGAAGCGTTGGCCCAGGTGGCTGGCATTTTGTTAAATAGGATGTTTGGCGGCGAAGGCAAGATCTCTTTTTTTGCGGCGATTGATCACGCCCGATTCCGGCGTCCGGTTGTCCCGGGCGATCAGCTTCGTATGGAAGTTGAGATTATCAATGCCAAGCCGCGGCTTTCTAAAGTAAGTGCTAAAGCCTTTGTGGATGGCAAGTTGGTTTCTGAAGCCGATCTTATGTTCAGTTCCGCTGGGTAATTAAAGATATGAGCAACATTCATTCTACAGCAATCGTCGGTGAAGGGGTCGTGCTTGGTGATGGCGTCAAGCTGGGCGCTTATAGTGTAATCGGCTCGGATGTAAAAATTGGTGAAAATACAGAGATTTTGGCTCATGCCGTTGTCGATGGGCTTACCACCATTGGGGCGGGGTGCGTTATTCATCCTTTCGCCCGGATTGGCGGACCTACACAAGATCTTAAATTTAAAGGCGGCTCACCGGGAGTTATCGTCGGGGACAAAACCGTTATTCGTGAGTGTGTCACCATTAACGCGGGAACTCATGATGGCGAAATGACGGAAGTCGGTTCTGACTGCCTGCTGATGGCCTATAGTCATATTGCGCACGCCTGTAAAGTTGGTAACGGAGTCATTATCGCCAATGGAACTCAGCTTGCTGGCGATGTCATTATTGAAGATTTCGCCGTCATTGAAGGCCTTTGCGGCGTGGTTCAGTTCCGCCGTATTGGTAAAATGGCTTTTCTGGGCGGGTACACAAAGGCCACTAAAGACGTGCCGCCTTTTATGATCGCTGACGGACTAGATATCGAAATTCGCGGTTTTAATAAAATTGGTATGGAGCGGCGCGGTATCTCCGAAGAGTCGCGCGCTGCAATTAAAGAGGCCTATCGGATTCTTTATCGGCAAAAACTGCCCGTCGCCGAAGCGCTTGAACAAATGGAAAAAGAACTGCCAGCGACAGCGGAGGTTCTCTACCTGCTCAACTTTATCCGCACCTCTAAGGTCGGGATTGTGCGATAGAACGTTTGCGAAGCGAAAGAAGAGGCGCTGAATGGGTTTTGTTCGTAGGCGCGGTGTCCTCACTGTGTGTCGGATGAAGCGTTACTACACAGGATGAACGCTTTCCTTCCTTTCAGTCAGGTGAAGCGTTGCTACAGCTTGTTTGTAGCCCCGGTGAACCATTCGCTTCGCTCATTATTTGCCTTCGGCAAATTATGTTTTCGCTCCGCTCCAACGCACCCCGTAGGGGAAAGCGGCACTGCTGGAACAGGTGCATCTGGAGTTGGCGGTTTTGCGCTGGCTGAAGAGTGTGGAAAAAGGTTTGTAGTCCCGGCTTTAATAAGAAGATCCCGCCTGCGGTGAGTAGCAAAAATGCGAAAGGCACGCGGGTCGATTTTGTTTCTTCCATCGCTGGAAATATGAGACGCTTCTCATCCCTTAGATGGAGTTTCTTATGAAAAATAGTAGTCAGCTTGTTCGTTTATTGCAGCAGACCGGACTTTTTGCACCGGAACAGGTGGAGAGTCTGATTTTGGCTATTGCTGAGCCCGGTGCTGGTTTTACTGCGGCTGTTGTTGAAAAAACCGGGATTTTGGAAGAAGTATTTCTTGAGAAACTGGCTAAGGTTATGGGGATGCCTTTCATGCGTCTCGCAAAAGCTGAGATTGCACCCGAGTTGCTTGCCAAAGTTCCGCCGAAGGCCGTTTTCCAGTATAATATTATGCCGATTGACGAAGAAAACGGAACTTTACGTATTGCTACAGCCAATCCGTTGCAACCTGGCCTGATTGATGCCATGCGGCTGGTTACCGGAGGACGAGTCAAACTCGCGCTCAGCCCAGCCGCTGATATTGAGTCTGCCGCCAAGCGTCTTTATGGCGTTGGTGCTGAAACGCTCGACCGTATGATGCAGGATGATGACCGCATTAATCTGGATGAAGAGGGCTTTTTTAAACAGGATCTGAATGATCTTGATCAGGAAGCCTCTGTTGTAAAATTTGTTAATCAGATTATTTGGGAGGCACACCAAAACCGAGCCACCGACATTCATATCGAACCGATGGAAGTGGATTTGCGTATTCGTTACCGCATTGACGGGGTTTTACTCCAGACTCCTGTGCCGGCGACGCTCAAGAGGTTTCAGTCCTCTATTATTTCGCGCATTAAAGTTATGGCCAACATGGACATTGCCGAAAAACGACTTCCGCAGGACGGACGCATCAGTTTGCGTATAAAAGGGGAAGAAATCGACGTTCGTGTATCTACGATGCCAACGGTTTACGGAGAAAGTGTCAGTCTTCGTTTGCTACTGCGCGGCAGTGGTATGATTGGTATGGATCAGCTTGGACTGAGCCCCACCGACGAGAAAATTCTTAAGCGTATGATTACCCGCCCGCACGGCATCCTGCTTTGCACCGGCCCCACCGGTTCCGGAAAATCCACTTCGCTTTACGCCTGGCTCCATACGATTAATTCCGTCGATATTCGCATCATGTCAGCGGAAGACCCCATAGAGTATGAAATGGCCGGTATTAATCAGGTGCAGATGAAGCCGGAAATCGGACTTACTTTTGCGCATGCGTTACGAACCTTTTTGCGTCAAGACCCAGATGTTATCATGGTGGGGGAAATCCGCGACCGTGACACGGCCGAAATAGCTATTCGCGCCGCGCTCACCGGCCACCTTGTTTTCAGCACACTCCATACGAACGATTCTGCGGCCAGTATAAACCGACTGCTCGATATGGGGATCGAGCCATTTTTGGTGGCTTCTGCGGTGGAAGGCATTGTCGCCCAGCGTCTTATACGTAGACTTTGTCCGTCGTGCCGTAGGCCGATCGAAATGGATCTGGCCAAAAAAGAATTACTTCGTAAAGAAGGCTTTCCAGTTGAAGAACTCGCCACGCATACCCTCTATGAACCGGTCGGGTGCGATGCCTGCCGCAACTCAGGATTCAAGGGTCGTACCGGAATCTATGAAATATTGACGGTGGATGATCACATCCGCCCGCTTATCATAGATCGTTCTGCCGCCAGTGAAATTAAGCGTGAAGCGATGCGGCACGGCCTGCATACCCTGCGTGATGATGGCTGGCGCAAAGTTCTGGATGGCATTACCACCGTCGAAGAAATTCTTCGTGTCAGCGAAGAGGATGAAGAGGAATCTTGATTTTCCAGACGTTGTAATACCCCATTGACTTAAATAATATTTAAACACCCGCTTACGCTCAAGACACGAAGAGCACAAAGATTTGTGTACTTAGTGCCTTTGTGTTTAAAGCAATTGATATGAATTAAATTAATTCCGTATAAGGCCGGAGAATAAAAAAAGTTTAGCTCCTTGCGAAAAAAAGAATCGGAAAACCGTTTATAGCAAGGCATGATAAACCAATCATGAAAAGAGCCACTTGGGTTTCCATTGCAGTTTTCGCCGTCGTGCTGAGCGTATTGCTGAGTACGGCTAATTTTTTTCTAGGCAGTCTTAATCAGGATGAAGGTTGGTACCTTTACGCCGCGAAGCAAATTACTGAAGGCCGAGTGCTTTACAAGGACTTTATGTTTACGCAGGGGCCGGCTCTTCCTTATATTTACGGCGCACTTTTCCCCGTTATTGAAAAATTTGGTGTCGCGGGCGGACGGCTGATTACAGCACTGTTTGGTCTTGCGGCCGCGGGTTGTGCGGCGTGGCTCGCCGCGCGGTCGGTCTCTTCCAAACATTGGAAGCCCGCAGCACTTTGTGCCTTTATTCTGGTTGGCGTGAATGTCTATCAGAGCTATTTTACGGTCATTGTAAAAACCTACGCGCTCTGTGCCTTTTTTTTAACGGCTGGGTTCGTAGCACTTAGCTATACCAATGGGCGGCGCGGAGCTACGGCGGCCTTTTGGGGCGGATTTCTATTGGCCTTTGCCGCCTGTGCCCGTCTTTCAGCGGGTGTCGCTCTGCCGGTTGCGGGACTCTGGTTGCTTTGGAATCGTAGGAAAGTTTATCCGTATGGCCACGGTGAAAACATTCTGATTTTCAAATCCAAAGGTTCTGGCTTCAGATTTGCCCCAGCTTGGCTGGCTTTTGGGCTGGGTGGAGGTTTTATTTTATTGCTCGGGCTGGGCTCCTTCTTTTTGTTGGCTCCTGAAAATGTTCAGTTCGCACTCTTTGACTATCATGCGGGACGTTCGCCGGGCAGTTTATTGCAATTGGCTGTACTAAAGGCCGGCTTTATTTCGCGCGGTGTGCAGGCTTATTTTGTTTTTTCGGTGGGGCTTGTGATAACTTTTGCGTTACAACGACTTAACTGGCCGATTCGCGAGCGCGGATTTGAGGAAATGACGCTGGATAGCCGCCCGAAACTGGTCGAACTGTTGCGCGAAGCCAATGCAGCCCGTTCGCCGTTTGAGCGGAGTTTTATCTCGTTGCTTTGGTTCGCTGGGATTCTAATCTCCTTAGTACATTTTCTGGCGCCGTTTCCGTATGACGATTATCAAGTCGTCGTTTATCCGCTACTAGCCGCTGCGTTGGCGGTGTCGCTGATTCCTCATTGTCCTGAGAAACAGCACCTGCGGGCGGTATTTGCCATTCTTCTGATTTGCACCTGTGCCGCATTTTCTTCACCGTTGAATCAAGATTGGCTGATTCGAGGTCGCGACCGTATCTGGTGGAAGTTTAAGGATAGTCCCGATTTGAAACTTTTGCAGAAGACCGGTGCCGAAATCCGCGAAAAGCTGGGCGATAATGGTCTTTTATTAACACAAGACACTTATCTGGCGGTTGAATCCGGTGCACGCGTTCCGCACGGCATGGAGATGGGCCCCTTTTGCTATTATCCGCAAATGTCCCGTGAAAAGGCAGAAAAACTAAATCTGCTGAACGAGGAAATGATGATCGAACTGTTGACTAAAGCTCGTGCGCCGATCGCGGCTTTCAGCGGTTATGGACTAACGATCCGTTCGCCGGAGATTAAGGAAATTTCATCCAAGGATTGGAATGCTTTACGATCCGTTTTAGAAGCCGGATACAAAAAAACCGGTGAAGTTCCAAACTTTGGACAGGCGAATACCACGCTTGAAATTTTCTATCAAAAATCTCAAGCGGAATGATGAAAGATGATTTATAAATTATGAATGTGGTGCCGCATAGCGGCTTTTCAGAAACTTTGATAACCAATAACTTTTAACTAATAACTGAAATTGAAAATTTCAATCGTCATCCCAGCTCATAATGAAGAGCACCGATTGCCATCGATGCTGGAAGCGTATGCTGGATATTTTTCCGTAAAATATGGGAATGAAGTTGAGCTGATCGTGGTTCCTAATTTTTGTACGGATCAAACGGCAGCGGTGGCTCGTGGCATCGGAATGCGCTATCCGCAAGTCAAGGTGGTTGAAGAATTGAAACGCGTTGGTAAAGGCGGAGCGGTGATGCTCGGTGCAAAGGTCGCAGAAGGCGACCTGATTGGCTTTGTCGATGCGGATGGAGCTACGCCGCCCGAAGCGTTCGACGATCTGGTTCTGAAGATCAGCTTGGATGGCTGTATTATTGCTTCACGTTGGATGAGCGGTTCTGACGTGAGCCCCAAACAACCGCTTTCCCGCCGCGTAGCGTCGCGCTGTTTCAACCTGATGGTACGGATGCTGTTTGGATTGAAACTGACAGATACTCAGTGCGGGGCGAAATTGTTTCGGCGCGAGGTGATTCAGCCTGTACTTAGGAACTTAGGTGTAACGAGTTGGGCGTTTGATGTAGATATGCTGTTTCAGGCCCGTCGACTTGGCGCAACCATTCGCGAGATCCCGACCGTCTGGCATGATGTGGCTGGGTCAAAAATTAAAATAGGCCGCTCATCCATGAACATGGTGGTGGCTATGGTGCGGCTGCGAATGTTTTATTCGCCGTTGCGCTTTATGATTCCAGTTTTTAGCCGAGTGGCCGAACGGTTATTTCGGTATTCGGGGAAATAAAAACAGCGCATCCGAAGATGCGCTGTTTTTACAATATGAGCCTCTACTGACTACCAGCGAGATTCACGACGTTCGCCACGGTCACCGCCGCCGCCGCCGAAGCCGCGTCCACCGCCGCCACCGCCGCCGCCGCCGCCGCCGCCGCCACCACCACCGCTACGACGTTCGCCAGCAGGTTTGGGCTGGGATTCGTTAACGCGGATTGCACGCTGCATGAAATCGGAGCCGTTTAGTGCGTCGATTGCTGCTTGACCTTCGCTCTTTTCAGGCATTTCGACAAAGCCGAAGCCTTTTGAGCGTCCCGACATGCGGTCGAGGATGACGCGGGCCGATGAGACCTTGCCATACTGCTCAAAGAGTTCTTGCAGGTCAGGGTCTGTTGCCGTATACGGCAGATTTCCTACGTAGATGTCCATCTGTTCTTTCTCCATGTGTCATACAATAATCTGTTTCATAACCAATTCCCGACCCATGACACAAGGTCTTAGAACCGATGCAACGTCCCTTTGGACGAACGCGACCTAGAAGATGCCACATAATGCCTACAAAAAGCAACCTGTTATTTTTAAAGCTTTTTGGGCCGGAAAACGGGGTGTTTTGGTTTGTGTTTTACGCAATGGGTAAATGGTTGAAATTCAAACTTTCGATGAAGGGTGGTTCGGGCTATGTTTAAGCCGCTTAAATCTTATGCTAAAAATTCGTTCCAAAATAACAGCGCTGTTCGCTGATGACCTGTTGAGGCATACCGCCATCCTATTTGCCGGTATGATGGCTGTACATATCTGTAATCTAGGTTATCAGATGGCGATAAGTCGCGCCTTGTCGCAAGAAGAGTATGCGTTGCTGGCGGCTTTTTTAGGAGTATTGGCGATTATCAGCTATCCGCTTTCAACGATTGCCATGGGCTTGGGCCGTTATAGTAGTATTCTCCGTCAGCAAGGGCGGGGTGGGGATGTTAAAAGGCTGTTGCGCAAATGGCTTCTGCTGACGGGCATCCCAGCTTTTCTTCTAAGTGCGATGGTTATTCTGTTTAACGGATCTGTGGCGGGATTTGTTCATTTAAATCGGAGTGCTCCGGTTATCATTGCTGGGGCCGTTCTGCCGGCTCTTTTTTGGTCGGCTGTCTTTTCCGGTGCGACGCAGGGTCTGCAACTTTTCGGCTGGAGTTCAGTGTCCAATATTGCCGGTGCGGTGTTGCGACTCTTATTGGGAGCTGGCATGGTTTCCTTGGTATATCCAGCTTGCGGCTGGGCGATGATGGGGCATTGTGCGGGACTTTATCTGTCGGTGGCGGTGCTGGCGGTCGGACTATTTTTGGTTTTGCGCGGCGGATCAGAAACGCAGGAACCCCTGCCGAGTATGCGATTTTACTTATTAAAGAGTTTTTTTGTGCAAATAGCCTTTGCGGTGCTGATGACGGCCGATGTCGTGCTGGTAAAGCATTACTTGCCGGATAATACCGAGTTCGCCTACGCCTCTACGCTGGGGCGCATTGTAGCTTTTTTGTCGATGACCGTAGCGGTGGCCATGTTCCCGAAGGTCGCTTCAGAAAGCGGATTGACGACGCAACACCGAAGAATTTTTCTCCATTCGTTTGGGTACACTGCGCTGTTTGTGGCGATAGCGGTCTTCGGTTGTTTGACCCTGCCTCGGTTGCTGTTGCGCATCCTCTTCGGAATTGCAGACGCTCCGGATTCAATGGTGCTGTTGACCCGTCTCATGGCGGCGGCGATGTCTGCTTCGGCGTTATTGAACGTGACGGTTCAGTTCCTGCTGGCGCAACGCCGGTTTAAGGCCTCGATTGCCGTGGTGTTTTGCGCGTTGCTCTATCTGCTCGCCGTACATTTTTTTCATACCACCTCGCTACAGGTCGCCGTGGCGGCTGGTGTATTTAATGTCTTGGCTCTGCTGGCTGGATTGTATCTGATCCTGCGACAGGAAGCTGAGTGTTGATTTTTTAGTGACGTTTATAAAAAAGCACAGACCTTAAATAAAGTTTTAATAATGAACCTGTCAAAAATACTGACTACACAGCGATGTTTTTTTTTGATCTGTCTGTTATTGGTGGTGGGTGTGTGGCTGGGCTTTGGATCGGCGATCCAGTACGATTTTATAAATTATGACGATGATGTTTTCATTTATGCCAATCCTCTAGTTGCAAACGGGCTGACGGTTCAGGGTGTGATTGATGCTTTAACCCGTATTGATCAGGTTTTTTATTACCCGCTATGCACCATCTCCTTTATGCTGGATTCAGCAATTTACGGGCTCAATCCTTTTGGCTTTCATCTGACAAACGTGCTGTTGCACATGGCGAATGCCGTGTTGCTTTTTTTTATCTTACAGAAAATGACCGGTTCGATTTGGCGCAGTGCGCTGGCGACGGCATTTTTTACTATTCATCCGTTACGGGTAGAATCGGTCGTTTGGATTACAGAGCGTAAAGATGTTCTGAGTGGGTTTTTCTTCCTGTTGACGCTGGGCGCCTACCTCGGCTATGTGCGCCGTCCTTTTTCATGGATACGTTATACAATAGTGGTTTTGTTATATATGGCCGGACTGCTGTCCAAACCGATGCTGGTTTCACTGCCCTTTGTGCTGTTTCTGTTGGACTGGTGGCCGCTGGACCGGTTCTCGGCGCCTTCACGACGGATGTTTCTAGAGAAAATACCCTTGTTGCTTATGTCAGTTTTTTTCTGCGCGGTTACCCTGATGGCGGACACCAGTGGAAATGCTGTGGTTGTTGAAAATATACCTTTTTCTTGGCGAATCGGAAATGCGCTGGTCTCGTATGTGACCTATATTCATCAAATGATTTTTCCGGTTGGTCTGGCTCTGCCATATCCCGCGACCGCGACTTCTTTTCTACAGGTTGGGTTCGCATTGCTTTTTCTATCCAGCATTTCAGTGGTTGCTGTTTTATTGCGCAAAAAAACACCGTATTTGCTGACAGGTTGGTTCTGGTATCTGGGCATGCTTATACCGGTGGCTGGAATTGCCCGGGTTTTAGGCACTGCAAGAGCTGACCGATTTACCTACCTGCCGCAGATCGGGCTTTGTCTGCTATTAGTTTGGACGGTTGCGGAATGGTGTACTTCGGTTCGTCGACGTGTACTGCTTTCTTTTTTCGCTGTAATAATCCTTGCCGGGCTGGTGGTAGCTACCCGTAAACAGAGTGCGTACTGGCGCGATAGCGAAACGCTTTGGATCCATACATTGGCCTGTACCACGGGGAACTCTGTGGCACACAGCAATCTGGGAGAGGCTCTGTTTTCACAGGGTAGAACTGAAGAATCCATCCGGCATTTTGAAGAATCCATCCGGTTGGGTACGAAACAGGCAGAGGTTTTTAATAATCTGGGGGTGGCTCTGGCGAATACCGGACGCTACGGTGAAGCGGTACAGCAATACAGCAAAGCGCTGTCTATTGATCCAGAGCGTGCCGAAATACTGAAAAATTTTGCGGATACGTTTGCTGCACTCGGCGACACGGAATGTGCAGCCCGGCTGTACGAGCTAGCCATCAAGAAAAAGCCGGATTACCTAGAGGCCTCCCGCAAACTGGCCGAGATCATGGATAAAGCGCGATATGAAAATTTCAGATAAACAGATGAGATGGATCGGTGTGGCCGTTGTAACCTTGGTGGTTCTGGCCGTCTTTGCTCCGGTTCTGCGAGGAGGCTTCCTTTATTGGGATGACGATGGGTTGTATGTGCGGAACCCCTATTATCGCGGGTTGACTTCGACCTGTTGGCAGTGGATGTGTACGACCTTTTGGTTTGGACACTGGCAGCCATTGACGTGGCTGAGTTGCGCGTTGGACTATACGGCGTGGGGCTTGAATCCGCATGTCTGGCATCTGACGAATTGGTTGTTACACGCTGTAAATGCTGTGCTGGTTTATTTGCTCTGTCTAAGTCTTTTACCGACAAGCCCTCGTCGTTATGTTGCGGCAACCTGGGCAGCGCTTTTCTGGGCGGTACATCCGCTCCGGGTTGAGGTGGTGGCGTGGCTGGCAACTCGAGGGTATCTACTCGGCACCACATTTTGTCTGTTAACGGTGCTGCTTTATCTGCAATTCAGAAGGGATCTGCTTCCGATATCTACCAAAGAAGACGGCCGGCGCGGCCTCAGACCGTCTAGGACATACTATTTCGCAGCGTTGCTTTGTTTTGCGCTGGCGACGTTTACTAAGGGTATTGGCATGATGCTTCCGCTGGTGCTGTTGTTAATGGATTGGAATTTATTCAAGCGTGTCGTTTCCGTGCGCACAGCCATAACCTGTATAATTGAAAAAATCCCATTTTTTGCTCTTTCGCTTCTTACTGGGACTATGGCGTTTTTAGCTAAAAAAACGGGTGGGGGGATGATGCCCGTTGAACGATACGGGATCTTGGCGCGCTTCGGGCAGGCAGTTTATGGAATTTGGTTTTATCTGCTTAAAATCATTCTACCCACCAACCTTTCTCCTCTTTATTATAAGATCCCTGAAGATGGGCCGATGATGGTCACGTTGGTTTTGACGGCAACGGCAGCCATTTTTCTTTTCCTGTTCCGTCGTAAGTGCCGCCCAATAAACACCACCTTGTGTGCCTTCCTGATCATGATCTTTCCAATGCTTGGATTTACTCAGAGCGGATCACAATTATTTGCTGACCGCTTTACATATCTGTCGGCAGTCCCTTTTTCGATTCTATTGGCCGCTGGGCTAATTCGGCTGTCGATGTTGCGTCGGGTATTTTATGGTGCGCTGGTCGTGTTGCTGATTCTTTTTGGTGTACAGTCCGCGACTTGGTCAGTTTCCTGGAACAGCAATTTGACCCTTTGGTCGCGTGCTGCTGCGGTCGATAAAAATAATGCAGAAGCTTATAACAGCATAGGTTTAGCTCTGCTGGATTTAAATCAACATGAAAAAGCGTTGGAATACTATGAACGAGCACTTCAACTTAAGCCGGGATATGTTTTAGCCATGCACAACCGGGCGTTGGCGTTGGCTTTGCTGGGCCGTTATGATGAGGCTTTTGCTGAATGGAACGTCGCGCTGGCTATGCCGGATATTCCTGCAGAAGTCTGCGGTAAAATTCTATGGCTCCGCGGATGGGTTTTTGAGCAAACTGGAAATTTTGAAGCAGCCGAAAAGGATTATTCAACCGTAGCGGATGATGAAAAATGTGAACCGGTGCAGCGAGGGAATATCCTGCAACTTCGAGCAGCACTTTATGCTCGGACCGGAAGAAAAGAGAAAGCCTTGGCAGACCTGAAGACCGTGCTAAAGCTACCGGATCTTTTTAGGGAGCAGCATCAAAAAGCGCAGGCTGCAATGGATGAAATCAATGAAAGGAGCGCCGATTAGATTGATTTGTAATCAACTCTAGTTGTTGTAGTTAGCTTTCTCTATCAAAGTCCCGACGGCGATGTCTTTATCACCCACTTTCAGTGCGGCGGTGTTCGTGATGCGCAAGGCTTTCAGCAAGTTGGTGTCTGCAGCAGCACTCCAATCCGTCGCCGCATCCAAACCCATTGCGCCCGGAATTTTTGTAGAGGAAGGGAGCGTGAGAACCCC